>JAVEXH010000186.1:0-5960 GCA_034004175.1 Spirochaetia bacterium | reverse complement strand
CTACATGAATATGCCGATGGCGATGGAGCAATCAAGGTCTACAATCTGGGCTTTGCTCTTGAGTATGGTGTTACCGACTGGAACAGCGCTGCAGTCCAATGGGCTCCTGGTGTGAACCTGAGGTCCGAAGTAGATTCTGCAGGAGACGATATCAATGTCAATGGTCTTTCTGACATTTTCGTAGGCGCGAAGATCCAGATTGTCGGAGAAAAAGCCCCAGTCCAGAGTTCAGCCATGCGTTTCGCTGTGGCCACAGGTGCAAAGATCCCCCTTCCTGGGGCGGATATGGAAGAACAGTTTACAAATTACATCGCGGGTGATGCAACAACGTTCCAGCAGGCGGATAAGCATGTTCTAGGCATCGGAGCCAGGGGATATTTTGATTATATAATCAACAAGCTATTCTATATGAACCTGTACACAGAATTTACCTACTATCCGATCGAGGCTGATTACGCTGAGGCCAACGTCCTTAATTACTACGCTGTTCTTTTGGGTGCGCCATACGAAAAAATCAATTACGGCTACCAGCTGGTTGTCGAAGCCGAACCCCACTTTGACTACATGCTTGACAATGGTATCAGGGTAAGCGCTGGCCTTCCGATCACCTATGTTATGACACCCAACTACGAACTCGATGAAGTCGAGCAAGATGATACTGGCACCTCGGTACTCAAGCTAGCTCCTTCGGTGTCCGCCTTCCTTACCAAGACCCCGTTGCCCCTGGAATTCAAGCTTGGTTACAGCTTCCCGGTTATGGGTGTAAATGTTCCAGCAACCAACGCTCTGACTTTCCAGGCCAAGGCGTACTTCAAGTTCTGATTATCTGATTAAAGGGAACCAGGACTTGAGTCTGGTTTGATTGTACTGAATCTTATCTTGTAGGCCCGGACAGACTGTCCGGGCTTTTTTTTTAACCGCAGGGTGCAGCTGGATTTATCAGGTGAGAGCGATACCGATGGTCAATTTCTTCGGTGCAAGTACGTACTCTGTGGTAACCCTGTATGAGAGGTCCAACCAGAGCTACGCCAGAGTCTATTGTACCTCTATCTGCACGGCCTGCCCGTTGATCTGGAACTTGAAGGTCGCGATAACAGCTTCCAGCTGGGGCTGCTTACCCGAAAAAACTAGCACATAGGACCGGCCCTTCCTGGATGAATAGTTGAAGTCTGTCCTGCCGAAATAGGTCCGATCGATATTTGATTGCAGCAGTTGAGCCTCATCGTCCGGCATCAGGAAGTGCTCCCAGTACTGGCTCAGCTCATCCAGTGCCAGTAAATTAGCCCCATCGGTTCCGGATTCATCAGCGAGTGTTGCGGATATCAGTTTTATCCTGAATGATCGTGCTGCCGGAAGAACCAGCTCATATACATAAAAGACAGGTTGATTATTACTGAAAAGCAGACTGGTTCTTGGGACATACGGATTGGTACCGCCCCGTGCATGTGATTCAAGGCTATCGCCCGAGAGTCTTTGAACCTTTACCAGGTCCGGCGGCAGAGGCTCTTCAACAGGAAGGACCCTGGAACCAGGAACTCCCATACAGGACAAGAGGAGTGCAGGCAACAGGACCAAGACAAGAGTGAATCCGGGAAGGCCAGTGTGTCGCATGTACAGCTCCTAAAAAAACCGACCCCTTTCGGGGTCGGTTGGTGTACTCAGCTACTCAGCCGGGACTTAGAAGGACCAGAGGTAGTTGAGGAAGAAAGTAGTTGCCTCAGCGTCGGTATCATACTCGACCTGGCCAAACATCTGGGCATTGTCGTCGATCTTGTATGAAGCATAACCGCGGAGAACCACAGTGGAGGGGTTGTAGCCGAAGTCAGTATCGGTGTCACCAGCGCCTTCGCTCTCATACTTGACCTGACCGTAGACCGACAGTGCTTCATTCACGCTGTAGCCAACACGGGGAGCTACATAGAACCATTCCTGGGCAAGGTAGTAGTACATGATTGCCTGGGCATAAAGGTCACCCATGGTGTACTTTACAGTGGCGTCGATCCAGTTGTTCACTACGTCACTATCTGCAATTGGGCCGAGATCATCATCAATAACGGGTGCCTCGAGCATGTTCTCGGCAAGGTAGCCACCGCTGATCAACAGATCGGGAGTTCCGGTGTAGCTGGCGCTGATGGCCATCTTGTTCAGCTCATCACTGACTGTGCGGAAGCTGGAGCGAATCTTGAGCATGCCATCGATGGCATAAGCAGCACCAAACACATAGTCGGGATTCTTTTTAGCTGAATCAGTCAGAACCTGGCCAGCACCAGCGGTGAAGCCGGAGACGGAATAGGTTGCGAATACACCTTCAGCTCCGAAGTAATCGTTGGAGTCATCGTCAACGCCGTCAAAGGCGCCGCCGGACCAGTTACCACCAATGAGCTTGAGACCTGCCATGGGGGAGACCCAGCCATAAGCGGTGTCTACGGTAACGGCACCATTGGAATCACCAATGAAGGTTACTGATGCGCCTGACATTTCGTTGCTGTAGCTGACGTCCATGTACCCAAATGTGGAATCACCACCCCAGTCATCAGCATAGAGCTTGTATGTGGTAGCATCGGCATCTGATTGGATCATCATACCGGCATTCACATAACCTGAAATCTCGAGACCTTCAGCGAAAACGGCACCGCCGACGAGGGCGAGAGCCAGAAGCAAAGCAATAGCTTTCTTCATGTAGATTCCTCCTTGTAGGAATAGCAGGGTTGCAGAGCCTATGGCCTGTCGTTTCCCTTAGCTTTGTGCCGAGTATATCAGGGCAAAATTCAGGTGTCAAGGATTTTTTGTAGATTGAATACCATCATTCAGCAACTTTTTGACAAAATTCATGTTAAATGTTGGAAGAAATCACCGGAATTCAACCGCTACAACAAAAAAGCCATATGTGATCAAGAATTCAGCACAACTGGCCGATAATTCTTTTTACTGTATAGGTCGACAATAAACACCCCCCTGCGTCGGAGGCACAAAACAAGCCAATTCATGCCTGGTTACAGGAACCACAGGACGGTAATGGCAGGCATCAGACGGGTGGTTCAGGTTTCTGAAAACATGAACGTTTAAAATATCAACGTGGCGTGGGCAGGCTAGGGATTGAATACAAAATCTGTAAGGTATCACAGCTTTGCAATATCAGCGTGGCCTGAAACGGTGATCCAACTGATCTACGCCAGTACAAGGCCTTCAAAGTGTCATGGTTTAGCCGTTGATCACGTCCAGGGCCTTCTTGAACTCGGGATCTGACAGGATTAGCCGGTAATCAAAGTCCTTTGAAGTCCAGAGCCTGGATCTGAGCTGGATCAAGTCCAGTTATTTCGGCAATCTGCTCAGCCGAGTATCCCTTGGCTTTCATTTTCCGCGCGTCTTCCAGCTTGCCTTCAAGCTTACCCTCATCAAAATCAGTCGCCTTGTAACTGGCCAGGATGCGCTGGTAATTCTCCCGCATGTCGTAGGCGTGACGGCGCTTTTGTTCGGTGGTGTAGCCGTTTATCACTTCCAGGGCCTCCTTGAACTCGGGATCTGACAGGCTAGCCGATAATCAGGGTTCTTTAGATTCCAGAGCCTGAATCCGGGCCGGATCAAGCCCAGTTATTTCGGCAATCTGCTCGACTGGATACCCTTTGGCCTTCATTTTCTGTGCAATTTCAAGGTTTCGCTTAGCCTCACCTTTAGCCTCACCCTCAGCCAGACCCTCATCAAAATCAGTCGCCTTGTAGCTGGCCAGGATGCGCTGGTAATTCTCCCGCATGTCGTATGCGTGACGCCGCTTTTGTTCGGTAGTGTAGCCGTTTATCACTTCCAGGGCCTCCTTGAACTCGGGATCGGATAGTGTGGCTAGAAGCTCGTCCTCATCCATGCCCTTGGCTTTAGTAAGAAAATACAGCCACTTACCCTCACGTTCAATAATACTGGATTTCTGAGCTTTGAGCCACTTTGTCCAGACCGGGAGCTCCACGGTTACGATGCAGAGGTCTCCGTGAAGGACACGCCCGGTTTCTTTGTCCCGGCATTGAAAAATGTGCAGCCAGCGGCCATCATTCCAGAAGGCGTTGTCGAAAATCCAGATACAGACCACAGGAACATGGTCCTTGTAGGCTTTCCCCTTCTTAAGCTGCCGCTGGTAAATCTGCGTCCAATTGTGAAGCATGCGTTGCGGCAGATCCTTGTGTCGCCGGATCTGCATCTCAAGCTGCACCTGGTGTCCAGACTCGTCGTTGTACAGGATGTCCAGTTCGCTTTCTTTCTGGTCCAGAAAATCTGCCAGCCTGAAGGGGTTCTGGATAGTCAACTGGACAGCCTTGGGCAGGCCGGCCATTGCCAGCAAGCTGTTTACAAAGCTCATGGTCAGCCGCGGATGCTCGGGGCTTCCGAACAGGTTCTTGAAGACCACATCTACCCGGGGATCTATCTCTATCATGGAAGGTACCTCCACAGGGAGATACGTGGCGGGGATCAAGGGCGATTGCGGGGCGGGGGCAGTGAGTCGCCCCAAACGTCGATTTTTACCATATTGACGAGCCTGTAGTGGATCGCGTAGAGTGCCGCCGCCTGGCGTTCATCCGCCGTTGTCCCGGGCTCCCCGGGCGCCGCAGCGGGGCGCGCTTGAAGCCGAGCGCGGGGGTCCAGGCGGAGCCATCCATGGTCATTTCCGATATCCTTCCTCCTTCCTTGCTGCGCGACAGGCTCCAGGCCCTGGCGGAGCTGTACCGCCGGGCCGACGAAGCAGTGACCGCTTTTTGCTCGGGATCAGGGCTTGCCTGTCCCCATGGGTGCGGCACCTGCTGCGAAGGCTTTGTGCCCGATGTGATGCCTCTGGAGGCTGCGGCAGTGGCGGTATTCCTGGCAGAAAAGGACAAAGCAGCTGCCTGGAGCCTGGCCGGGAACAACCTTGAGGCTTCCGGTGCTCCGGAACTGGCGGGACGGGGACAGAACTCGGTAGATCGGGTACAGGGTTGCCCGCTGTACGTTGCGGATTCACCCTGGCACTGCTCGGTTTATGAGGCGCGTCCGCTGGTGTGCAGGCTTTTTGCCTTCTCGGCGGTTCGGGACAAACGGGGACAGAGCTCGTTCTCCTTGTGCAGGCTCATGCCGGCGGCGCCAGGAGCGGCAGTGCCGGCTGTGGCATCACCGAATTCGATGGTACGTTCGGCTACGGGCTCTGCCATTATGGCAATTTTCGGGGCGCAGCCGCCTGTCATGACCGATTATGGCAATGAGGTACTTGCCCTGGACCCGCATTCCAACGGGGACAGAGCTCCGCTTCCCGAGGCTCTGGTGGATGCCATGAGCCAGGTACTGTTCCTGGCTGGCCTTAAGGTCATGGATAGCCATGATGACCATCGGGATGACGATCCTGACCTGCGGCCGCCGCTGCCACGGGCCGGCTGATCCACCACCTTGCCCGTGCAGGCCGGTCGGAGTATCTTTGTATTTCCAACTACACAAGGAGTGTTTACATGAAGCATGTATTTTCCGTACCCGATATGTCGTGCAACCATTGCAGGATGCGTATAGAGAAGGCCCTGGAGGCCTCGGGCAAGGCCAAGACCTGGACGGTTGATCTGCCCGGCAAGACGGTGGCTGTTGAGAGTGACAGCGACGCAGCAGTAATGGCTGGCATTCTTTCGGAGGCGGGCTACCCGCCCGCAGGCGTATAGACACCCGGAACGCAGCCCTGTCCGTGCTTGCCCTGCAACGGGGCCTGACCGGGGAACGGCAACTGGCGGGATCGTCTTATATGGATGATCCTGCTCTGCTTGAGGCCTATCTATCCTATTACTGGCCAGTCTCGTACGCCCAGGCTTCACGGGTCATGAATCTGTGTGAACTCCGTCCATCCCGGGTGCTGGATCTTGGTGCGGGGCCTGGCCCCATGGCGGCGGCTGCTTTTGACCGGGGGGCCAGGCACCTGTGCCTGGTAGACCATTCGGAAGCAGCGTTGAGTCTGGCCGGGCGGT
>JAVEXH010000185.1:0-5967 GCA_034004175.1 Spirochaetia bacterium | reverse complement strand
TGCCGAAGGACACATCGGCTTCCTTGTCCACCAGCACAACATCCAGCTCATAGGCTGAAAGCCGCCTGGCGATATTGGCACCGCAAACTCCGGCACCGACTATGCACACATCGTACCGGCCCGAAAACTTTTTCACCGATGATCCTCCCTTGCACGCCATGACTGCCCCAAATAAAAAAAGCAACTTCCGCATTATAAACCCTATAAAAACCCAGACAATGGGAGAAAAGCAAATTTATGTCTTTTATTACCGCAAAATGAATTCTATACTTTTATACTACCGTGTTAATACACAGACATGCCATCAGACAGGTCAGGGAACTCATGGCCATGTACCCCTTGGTTCTGGTTGACGGCCCGCCGCGCTGCGGCAAATCCACCCTGGCAAGGCAATTGTCCGCCTCATCCAGCGCCGGGGCCATCCTGGCCCGTGCAGGCAGCCCCGACGGCAGGCGCATCATAGCCAATCCCCAGCGATTGTCTTCAGCCCAGCCTGTCATACTGGACGGGGCAACCATGGACGAGGCCAGCATCCTTGCAAGTATCCTGGCGCTCCCATCTCCAGACAATACGACGGCACGCCTGCCGCGCTTTGTCCTGATCGGCGGCCCTTTCAGGCAGTTCCATACCCCCGAAGCCCGCAGCGGCAGGAGCCATCCCGACGCAGCCCGCTCCGACACAGTCCGTTTCGACGCAGTCAATCCCACCATAGCCCACCCGATCCTGGGGCAACTCAGCCTGGGCCCCCTCACCCTGGCTGAAGTCGGCAGAGGTTCTGTCCGCGCCCACTGGCTGAGAGGCGGGTATCCGGAGGCCTATACCGCCGACAGTGACAGTGCGGCCATGACTACCCTGGGCGGCCTCATTGCCGGCATGTCGGGTGGCTTGCTCTCTCCCTGGGGCTTGCCGGCATCTCCCACACGCCTGGCCACCTTGCTGACCTGCCTTGCGGAAACAGAACGAGCATCTGTAAACGAAAACAACCTGGCCAGAATACTGGGGATCAGCAGACCCACAATCTGCCGATGGATGGATAGCCTGGAGCAGGCAGGCATACTGCACAGGATTCCACGCATACGCGGTAAGGGCGGTGTCCGCCGCACCGTCCAGGCCCCAGCCTGGTTTCTCAGGGATTCAGGACTGATCCATGGCCTGCTCGGCATACGCAGCAATGCAGACCTGCGATCCATGCCAAGACTGGCGGCGGCCAGTTGGCGGGCTTATGTTCTTGAACAGACTGCTTCGGTTATCGGTAGAGGGACAGAGCTTGGAAGTTACCTGAGCGCAGACGGAGCCTGCATCGAACTTGTCCTTACCAAGGGCAACAGGATTCTGGCCGCAGTCACCCGGGCACACCTTCCCGGCTCTCCCGGAAAAGGTGCAAACCTTGCCGCGCAGGCCGTTGGAGCAAGCGATCGCCGGATTGTAGTGCCTGATGAAACCTCCAGAAACATGGGTGGTGGTTTCAAGGCTACCGGGTTGGCAACATTTCTGGATGAGATACGTACCATCTTTGGATAGCGCTGAGGTGGTATCAATATTTCAATAAACAAAATTGTATTTTATGATTCGCTACCCCATTGCCAGGTTTGACCACCAAATGGCTCGCCAGAAGGTTTAATTGCTGATATAATTCTATGCATAATAACCTTGATGGAGGATTCTGTGATAAAGATTGATGCCGAACTGGTTGAATATAATCTTACCGAGATGGCCCAGGCTCTGGCGGCTACGAATGATCCACAGCTTATACACAATTTCATGTACAGCCTCTTCACCGAGGCAGAGGCAGACGAAATTGCAAAACGCTGGGCTCTGGTGAAGCGCATTGCAGAAGGCGAAACCCAGCGGGCCATCGCCAGCGAGCTGGGTCTGTCGCTGTGCAAGATTACCCGGGGTTCCCGGGAACTCAAGAAGGAAGACTCACCCTTCAGGAAGATGCTGGAAGTCGCCGGCTACGAGGTGCAGGACAAGCGTGAACGCCGGCGGTCCAGCAAGAAGGGTAAATAGCAGGGTCTGGCAACCGACTGTCCGACGGCTCATTGATCAGCGGATAGCCATCCTCTGTATCCGCTGACAGTTTTCCACCGGCTCAGCTGACCGTCACACTCTGGATAAGCACATCATCCTTGGGAACGTTCTGGTGCGGCAGGCGGTTTCCCGTTGCAACCGCAGCAATGGCATCCACCACCTCCATGCCCTCGGTTACCTTGCCGAAGGCGCAATAGCCCCAGCCCGAAGCGTCCTTGGAACGGTAATTGAGACTCTTGTTGTCCACCAGGTTTATGAAGAACTGGCAGGTGGCACTGTGGGGATCAGAGGTACGCGCCATAGCTATGGTGCCTCTGTCATTGGTGATGCCGTTGTCTGCCTCGTTCTTCACCGGAGCCTTGGTGTCCTTTTCCTTCATGCCCGGTGTCATACCTCCGCCCTGGACCATGAAGCCCGGGATTACCCGGTGGAAGATGGTGCCGTCGTAGAAACCTGAGCCGGCATACTGTACGAAGTTCGCTGCCGTAAGCGGGCTCTTGTCTGCAAAAAGCTCGACAGAAAAGTCACCCAGGCTCGTCTTGAACCTGGCTACTGGATTGGCCATAGTGATTCCTTCCTCGGAAAACAGGATTGGGTTGACCAGAAGGCCTGAAACGCTCTGGGCGGATCAAAGCCAGAACGCCCAGGAATCGCTCCGGCAACCCCTCAGACCAGCTTACTCCGCGGCCGCCTCCTCGGGCAAGCCTCGGTTGTATGCAACAAAGCCGGCATACAGAATTGCTTGCATACAGAATTGCTTGCATACAGACTTGCTTGCTCCCCTCCGTCAAGTTCGGTAGAATGCAATATCGGCAAACGCCATCATTTTTTGGGCAGAACCAGCGGAAGCAGGGCAGACATGGACAGGGCATTCTGGATACGACTCGCAGTCTCTTTCATCATTGCCGGCACCTGGATCAGTGTTGCGTCCCTGCTGGCTGAAAGGCTTGGTTCGCTTTTCGGCGGCCTGATTGCCAATATGCCGTCCAATATCGTGGTGTCCATGATATTCATGAGCCTGGTAAAGGGCGAAGGCTTTGCCGCAGAGGCAGCCAGGGCTGTACCCTTGGGCATGGCCATAGATACCCTCTTCCTGTTCGTGTTCATGGCCACCGCCGGGCTTGGCATACTGAAGGCCATCCCGATCTCGCTGGCCGCCTGGGCTGGTTGCGCCTGGCTGGCTTTTACCCTGCCACCCATCCCGTTCTGGGGCGGCATAGTGCTGTTCGTGGTGCTTGCACTGGGCTGCTTCCTGGTGGCTGAGGTAATCATGGGCATCCGTTCCGTGCCGAAACAGTCCAGGCCCTTCAATCCCCTGGCCTTCGGCCTCCGGGCCGTGTTTGCAGGCACCGTGGTGGCAGGCGCCGTGGCGGCATCGACCTTTGCCCCACCCTACCTTACCGGCATCCTGGCCACCTTCCCGGCAGTACTGCTGTCTACCATGAGCATACTGACCCTGTCCCAGGGACCGGCCTTCAGCCGCGGAGCAGGAAAGATACTGCTTGTCTCATCATCCAACATCATCATCTACGCCTTCTGCGTACAGGCCAGTTTCCCGGTACTCGGTGTACTCTGGGGAACCCTGCTGTCCTTCGGGGCAGCCCTTGTGTGGATAGCGCTTCTGAGACCGGTAATGGCACGGGTGCACTGAAAAGGCATGCCATGAACAGAATGATCATGATGCTCCTGTTCCTGACAGCCGGGCTAGCCGCGGTTGGTTCACAGGAGAGGGATCCAGCGGAGCTTGCATTCGAGCAAGCCATACATCAGATCATAAACGTGTACCTTCAGGCGGAGATTGAAAATTTCAACATCATCATCACTGTCAGGGAGGACCATCCCTCACGGTGGAGGGCCAGAATCGAAGTGTACAAGTACCAGTCATTCGAGATCGTCATCGATGCCATGAACAAGACAATCCAGATAATCGACAACACTAAAACCATTGATTTCTACCAATCAAGAAACGGTCCGGAACACCATTCCGGTAAATACTGGATCATTGAGCATTTCCAGAAGGGACACTGAGGGCAACATGGGCACTCCCCGCAAAGTAACGTCCTGATCAGCCCAGGCTGCCCGCCGGTTCTTCCTTGAGCCGCAAAACCCAGGCAGCTGCCAGACAGAGAGTCGAGACAGCCATAATTCCCAAGCCGGGACCCCAGAGGTCGCTGGCAAAGCCAAGGGCCAGGGCTATGACAGCGGCAAACACAGTCTCGGCCTGGGATTCGGCAGACAGGGCGGTGGCCAGGGCGTCCTGGTTCATGCGTTCGCTGACATAAGCTATGCCCATGGGCTTGCGCAGGTTCTCCAGCAGGTAGATGCCTATGTACAGCACGATGGACAAGGCGGGCAGACCAAGGGCGTAGGCTGCACCACTGAGAAGGCCAAGGCCGATGCCGGTGAACAGGGTGCCGTTCAAGGGGCGGGCCAGGCCAGTAAAGCGGTCGGCAAAACGGCCGGAGGACTTGGCTGCATAGGAAGTACCCAGGTACAGGGCAAAGTACACCACGCCTATGACCAGGGCGCTGCGCTCCTTGTCGGCATAGTCCATGAAAAGGGGCAGGCCAAGGGCAAAAGCCTTGAGCATGGGCTGGAGGTAGTCCTTGCTTGCCTTGTAGTACCCGGTGTACAGGGACTGGTTGGCAATGGCCCTCAGGGCTGCGGGGTTCCTGAAGCTGGAGATGAAGGATTTGATCACATGGGCAAACTCATCGCGCAGGGCTCCACGGGCAGCATGCCGGGGGCCGTCCAGGGTGGCGGGATAGCTGATCATCAATAGAAGATCCAGTACATAGGGGATTATGGTGAACAGGAACACCGGCGCGTACGACCCGTTGACGAAGACCAGCGCGGCTGCAATCAAGGCAGAGAGGGCGGCTCCCCGCTGGGACCACGAACGGGTGTGGCCATAGTAATGGGTCTTCTGGTCTGCCCAGCCCTTGAGCTTGAGGTAATCGAAGATCATGGCCTTGTGGGTGCCGGTGCGGAAGGCGTCGCCGAAGGCAAACACCCCCATGGCTCCAAGCAGGGTCAGGTAGGAATCCGAGAAATAGAACAACCCGAAAGACAGGATGTAAGCCATGAAAGACATGATCATGGTCCGCCGCCTGCCCATGGCATCTGCCATGATTCCCGAGGGTATCTCCACGATGTTTATAAGCACTTCCCGCAGGGCATAGAGGCTGCCGACCTGGAGGTAGGACAGCCCCTTGTCAAGGAACAGAAGGAGCAGGAAGGGCTCGAAGAAGCGCAGGTCCTTGAGGAAGCCGTAGGCGCAGAACTTGTAATACTGAAGGTCCCGGTCAAAACGCTCGGTTGGTGCTCGTTTCATGGCTATACCATGGCTCCCGGGAAGCCGGATTGTCAATCCGGATCCATCAGCAAGCCATGATACGCATCGCCTTGCCGGTCATTCTTCCGATGATATGCCAGCCAGGGCACGGGCTGCTGCCAGCACGGGATCACGGCCTGCAAGGTGATCCGCCAGGGTCCAGGCCACCGGGACATCGGGAAGTATGCCGATACCCGGTTCCTGCCCATCCACTGCAGTGTAGAAGGCCTGGGTCGAATATCTGAGGCGCAGGCCGGTAGCCGCCAGGGTTGCTCCCCTGGCGGCATCGCTGCAAGCCCAGCTGCCGGCAGTGGCAGAACCCACCAGGGTGCCTATTCCATGATACCGAAGGAGGCTTATGAGGAAGCTGTTCATGGAGAAGGCGGCTTCGTCCACCAGTACATAGAGACTACCATGGAAGGCCTCAGGCGCAGGCTTGACCGGCTTCTTCCAGGGAGCCAGATAGATCGGGTTGTTCTTCGCAAAAAACGGGGTCGGCTCGTCGATCAGGTACTTGAAGAGCTCCGCCGTAGGAGCAGGAGAGCCGCCGTAGTTGCCCCGCAGGTCCAGGATAAGAGTATCAAGCTGCCGTGCCGACAGCT
>JAVEXH010000184.1:0-5984 GCA_034004175.1 Spirochaetia bacterium | reverse complement strand
GGCTGCAGAAGCTACCGAAGCGGTCGGGGCCGTGGCGGCAGCATCCGGCGAATGGGTGGAAGGCGCAGCTGAAGCCGTTTCCGAAGGTGCTACCCAGGTCTTTGCAAAATACTGGGATCTTTCAAAGCCGATCTTCAGCTTCAACGGTCCGGTGGCAACCTGGTTCAGGACCACCTTCATGGACGGTATGTTTGCCTTCCTGCCCTTCGAGCTGTTCCAGCTCATGATCGTGGTTATGGAGCTTATCATTGGTCTGGCTCTGTTCGGCGGCTTCTTTACCTGGTTTGCCGCAGTAGCCAGCATAGGCATGTGTGTCATCTTTACCCTCTCGGGAATGTTTGCCTGGGATCAGCTTTGGTTCGTGTTCGCAGGCATCCTGATGATGGGTGGTCTCGGCCGTGCCTTTGGTATGGACTACTGGAGCGTTCCCCTCTTCAAGCGCTGGTGGAATGGTACCAAGCTGGCCAGGCGCACTCACCTGTATGCCGACGATCCGACTAAATAAGATCGTCAGCTATCGTAACTGAACACTGACGGCGGATCGGAGCACAGGCTCCGGTCCGCCGTTTCAAAGAAGGCGCTATACCCAAGATGACGGATTTCTGGAACGATCAAGCTGGCATTGCCCAACGCCTGGAGCTGGTTCGGGATGAGATGCGTGCGGTACTCCGTGCCGAACGTTTTCCCATGGCCGAGGCAGTGGACAGCCTTATCGATGCCAATGGCAAGATGCTGCGTCCCGCGATGCTGTTGCTGGCTGGAGACTTCGGCAGGAAGAAAAAAAACCTCATACCCCTGGCAGCCGCTGTCGAGCTTCTGCATATTGCCACACTGATCCATGACGACGTCATAGACGAGGCCGCCACCCGGCGGGGTGTACCTGCCTTGCACACCACCCACGGAGCCAAGGCCGCTGTCCTTGCAGGGGACTGGCTGTTTTCACGCTGCTTCCGCCTGGCCTCCGATAATTCCAGTCCTGCAAATGCGCGCCTGCTGGCAGCCCTGGTAAGTGCCATCTGTGCTTCAGAGATACACCAGGACCTGGATCGGTTCACCTGGCCTGAAAGCATCCGCAATTACCTGCGCAAGATTGCAGGCAAGACCGCCATGCTCTTCACCCTTGCCCTGCGTGCCGGCGCCCAGGAGAATGGTGCGCCCCTGGGCACCTTGCGTATCTTGACCCGCATCGGCTATGACACCGGTCTGGCCTTCCAGATAATGGATGACGTGCTCGACTTCGAATCCAGTGCCGGCACCATGCGGAAGCCCGTCGGCAAGGACGTCTGCGAAGGCCTGTGCACCTTGCCCCTCATCCTGTCCTTGCGTAACAACGGTGCTGCCATCCGCCCCCTCCTGAACTCCTGCAAACCCGACGATGAAACCGTACGAACTCTGGTTGACCATGTGCGCAGCACCGGTTCAATCGACGAGGCCAAAGCCTACGCCGCCCGATACACCAACCGGGCCTTGGGGGAACTGAAAAAGCTACCCAAGGGTTCTGCACGGGACAACCTTGAAATCCTGCTCGGGAAACTGCTCGTGCGCACGTTCTGAACTACCGGTACAAATCCAGACACCCATTTCCACTACCCGCCCCACCGCTATGTAATGGTCTACTGCCAAACCTAATGTCCCAATAGGCGTGGGGCCTGTATTCTATGGCAGTGCCGGAGAGCTCGCCGCCTATTGGCAAAGTATGCTTGGCTATGACTCCGTTTATTTAGGCGGATCTTGATTGTGATCATGGTGCCGGTAATCGATAGAAGGGACGGCTGGGAGAGAGGCAGGATTCATGGACTTTTACAATAAGCTATCAGCCGGGATCTGCAGATTCACATTTTTTTGGTAGGGGTCACCAGGCTAGTGTCATGGTCAAGGATGCAGTATCAGAGCTTTGCTCTCAAGGGAGCCAGTTTCTGGATTGTGTCGCGAAGATTTTACTTGGCTCAAAAAGGCACTACCCCTGGGCTTTCACCAACCGCCCTGATACCAGCCGATGCGGCGGTTCCAGAAAACCAAAATCTTGGTGACACTACACAAGTTCAGCTACAGGACAGGCCCGGCGCAGCATCGGGCCTGAATTTCTGACTGGAACCCGACCTCGTAAGGCCATCCCAACTCGTTACAGACCATAGGTCAAACCCGGTCCCGCCCTGGGATAACTACTGGGCGTTAACCTGTCCTGAGAATACAGGTTGATCAGTAGCTTTCATGATAACAGGTCCGCCTCAACGCCGAGCATGTCCTACCGCAAACCTTGACTAAGAAGGGGTGGAGGGTGCCTTGAAAAACGACCCCTCGCAATAAGCGAAGGGTCGTTTTTCAAGGCAGGCCCCGCCGCCTATTGGGATGCCAAGTCTGGCAGTAATCCCATACATAGCGGTGGGGCGGGGAATTTTACGAAAGGCCTGTGATCTTCCCTGTCTTGGGATCTATATCCATCCCCAGGTATCCGGGCTTGCTGGAAAGGCCGGGCATGGTATTTATCTCGCCCGAGAGGGGGTACACGAAGCCGGCACCGGCAGCCAGGCGCACGTCAGCAACCGGGAACACGAAACCCTTTGGTGCACCCTTGATTGCCGGATCGTGGGACAGGGAGTACTGGGTCTTGGCCATGCAGATCGGCAGCTTGTCGTAGCCAAGGCTGCTGAACTTGTCTATGGCTTTCTCGGCATCCGCCGAGAAGTCGACCTTGCCTGCGCCATAGATTTCGAAGGCTATGCGCTCGATCTTTTCCTTGATGGACAGATCCAGGGAATAGAAGGGCTGTACGTTCGAAGGCTGGTCAGCAGCCTTAATGACGGCCTTGGCCAGCTCGGCTGCACCTTCACCACCGTCTGACCAGTTGCGGGTCACTACTGCGTCTACGGCACCGGCCTTGATGGCGGCATCCTTTATGATGTCCCACTCTGCCTGGGTATCGGTGGGGAAGGCGTTGATGGCAACCACGGCGGGCACGCCGAACTTGCCTACGATGCCCAGGTGGGCGATCAGGTTGGCAACGCCCTTCTTTACCAGTTCCACATTCTCCTGTACATACTCTTTTGCCAGGGGCTTGCCGGGGCTTACCTTTGGACCGCCGCCGTGCATCTTCAGGGCGCGTACGGTTGCGACTACAACCACAGCATCCGGGAAGAGGCCGCTGGTGCGGCACTTGATGTCCACGAACTTCTCGAAGCCCATGTCGGCGCCGAAGCCGCTTTCAGTAATCACATAGTCACCGATCTTGGTGGCAATGAGGTCGGCAACCACGGAGGAGTTGCCGTGGGCAATATTGGCAAAGGGTCCAGCATGGACAAAGGCCATCTGCTCTTCAAGGGTCTGCAGGATGTTCGGCTTTATGGCGTCCTTGAGCAGGATGGTCATGGCACCGGCTACACCGAGGTCTGTGGTTGTGATGGCCTTGCCTTGCTTGTCAACAGCAACCACTATCTTGCCGATGCGCTCGCGCAGGTCACCAAGGTCTTTGGCCAGGGCCAGGATGGCCATTACTTCGCTGGCTACGGCAATGTCAAAGCCGCTCTGGCGGAGGGGGCCGTTCTCGAGCCCGTCGATACCGAGCACCACACTGCGGAGGGCGCGGTCATTCATGTCCATTACCCGGCGCCAGAGGATCTGGTAGGGGTCCATGTTCAGCTTCTTGAGGCCCTGCTTCTCGAAGAAGGCTTCAGACCAGCGTCCCTCGTGGTAAAGCCTGGCATCAAGAGCGGCGGCGCAGAGGTTATGTGCTGCCGATACAGCATGGATGTCACCAGTGAGGTGCAGGTTGAAGTCTTCCATGGGGACGATCTGGCTGTAACCGCCACCAGCGGCTCCACCCTTGATACCGAAGGTCGGGCCCATTGATGGCTGGCGGATGGCTGCGATGGCTTTCTTGCCAAGGAAACCGAGTCCCTGGGTAAGGCCTACGGTGGTGGTTGTCTTGCCTTCACCCAGTGGGGTGGGGCTGATGGCGGTGACATCTACATACTTGGCCCTTTTGGGCATGTTTGCATTCTTGGTCAGAAATTCCAGGCGTACCTTGGCTTTGTCCATTCCATAGGGATCCAGAAATTCTGCGGAAATTCCGTTGGCTTCGGCAATTTGGATGATGGGTTTGATTTTTGCCGCCTGGGCGATTTCTATGTCGCTCGGTACCGGCTTCTTCTTCTCAATGGACATCGGCTCCTCCTGGTCTTAAGTGGGTTTTCAGACTTCTGAACGAAATTACGTAAAGCGTTCAAGAGTAAAATTGTAATGCCTATCCTGCTCAGGGTCAATCGACCTTCAAGACACGTGGAATCCGCGTTGACCATTTCAATACAGCCGTATAGGATATCACCATGTACCAGTACAGAATCGAAGGCGGTCACCCGGTGAAGGGTACGATCCGTGCCAGCGGCAACAAGAATGCCGCACTGCCCTGCATTGCTGCGGCTCTCATGTCCGATGAGCCGGTGATCATACGAAATATTCCCGAGATTGAAGATGTCCTGGTGATGATGGACATCTGCTCTGCAATCGGAGCTGGGGTCGAGCGCCTCGGCCGCAATGACTGGAGCATCTGCGGCAAGGGCGTCCGGGGAGAAAAAGGTGTGGACGTGCCCTCAAACCTGGCTACCAAGGTCAGGGCATCCATATTGTTTGCCGGACCCCTTCTGGCCCGGTTCGGAAAGGTTATCCTCCCGCCACCTGGGGGCGATGTGATAGGCCGGCGCCGCCTGGATACCCACCTGCTTGCGCTGGAAGAACTAGGGGCACGGATAGAGATCAATAGTGCCTTCATATTCACGGCAAACATGCTCAAGGGTACCGATATCTTTCTGGACGAAGCCTCGGTGACCGCTACCGAGAACGCTGTCATGGCTGCAGCCCTTGCCGATGGCTCCACGGTAATCCGCAATGCCGCGAGTGAACCCCATGTCCAGGATCTCTGCAGGCTCCTGAACGCGATGGGCGCCAGGATCAGCGGAATCGGTTCCAATATCCTGAACATCGACGGTGTTGCCGCTTTGCATGGTGCCGATTACACCATCGGACCGGATTACATGGAGATTGGCTCCTTCATCGGATTGGCTGCGGTTACCCGGGGTGATCTGGTCATAGAGGGCGTGGTGCCCGATGAACTACGGATGATCAAAATTGCATTCAACCGCCTGGGTATAAGCTGGCATGTCGATGGTTCATCGCTGGTCATGAAGTCCGGCCAGGCCATGAGGGTAGTTCCGGACCTTGGTGGGCAGATTCCAAAGATCGACGATGCGCCCTGGCCGGGCTTCCCGCCTGATCTTACGTCCATCATGACCGTGGTTGCCACCCAGACCGAGGGTACAACCCTGATACACGAGAAGATGTTCGAGTCACGTATGTTCTTTGTCGACAAGCTGATAGGAATGGGCGCCAGGATAGTGCTCTGCGATCCTCACCGGGCAGTTGTCTCCGGCCCGGCCCGGCTGCAGGGTTCCGAATTGGTGTCACCTGATGTGCGGGCCGGCATGGCCATGGTCATTGCCGCCCTCTGTGCCGAAGGTGAGAGCACCATCAAGAATGTGTACCAGATCGAACGTGGCTACGAGCGTATCACCGAACGGCTTCAGGCTCTTGGTGCAAAGATTGAGCGCTGCGGGGAATAGCGGTTGATTCACAGCGTGCCGGTTCAATGTACGGCAGGGTCATCCTTCAGTTGGGCCAGGATTTTTTCGTAAGCCGATTTAAGAGCCATGAAGTCTTCGGCCGCTCCTCCCGGTGCATCCGGGTGGGCCTTCCGTGAACGTACCCGCCAGGCTTTTTTTACTTCCGCAATCGAGGCTCCCGGCAGGAGTCCGAGTTGCTGGTAGGCATCGGCTTCGGTGTTTCCACTGCCTGTCTGGCTGGTTTCCGAGGCTGTTCCAGTGGACCCCGAGGCTGTCTTGGCCCTCACAGTGTCAATCATGTAGCCAAGCAGGATTCCAACACAAAGCCCATACAGCCAGGCAGGTCCGGCCAGTATCAAGCCACTCAGGGCT
>JAVEXH010000183.1:0-6006 GCA_034004175.1 Spirochaetia bacterium | reverse complement strand
GGTCGGCAATTTTCTGGAAGGTGGTATCCGCGTAGCCCTCGTCCACAAATACGTCGAGAGCCTTTTCGAGGATTTCCTTCTTCCGTTTCTCATGTTCGACCGTGACTGACACAGCGTACTCCTGTTCGTTTTATCATACAATGCAAGGGTTTGAACCCAAATTGAAGCTTGACGAATTCAACTTATTTCGTCAAGTATCAAACAACCAGCACCAAGGACATAGAACCGTGGAATCCTTTATGAACATCTTCGATCCCGACGCACAGGAAACACAGTTCCTGCCGGCCCCGCGGGCCAGAATGGACGAGGTGGAAGCGCAGCGATCCATCATCATGACCATCGATGCGCCACGAACCCTTGAACCACTTCCCCTGGCGGTCTTCATACTGAACGAACAGAGACAGATAGTCTGGCTGAACAGGAAGGCCAGGGAGTCGGTGCAGGTCGACCAGGCCGTGGGCTTGAGGCCGGGTGAAGCCCTGGGTTGCGCCAATTCGCATACCATGCCCGGCGGCTGCGGCACCAGCCTGCTGTGCTCCTACTGTGGAGCTCCCTCTGCCATCACCAGGGCAAACGAAGGCGTGGAAGGGGCCGATGAATGTGTCATCAAACGCCACGACCATCTTGGCCTGGATGCCCTGAACCTCCTGGTCTGGACAGCGCCCCTTGATGCAGGGGGCCACCGTTTCATACTCATGACCACCTCGGATATATCTGCCCGCAAGCGGCAGGAAGTGCTGGAGCGCCTGTTCTACCATGACATAGGCAATACCATAACCGGTATACAGGCCATGCTCGACATACTTCAGCACCCCGAAGACGATCCCGGTACGGATTACCTGAGCCTGCTCAAGTCGGCGGCGGACCAGCTTGCAGACGAAATAGCCAGCCAGCGTACACTCAAGGCCATCGAGGAAGGCAGTCTGGACAGCGAAGCCAGCTGGACAGACCTCGAGGAACTGGTAAACCAGACTATAGCTCTTTTCAGGTACCCCTTGTATGGCAGAGGCATCAAGCTGGAGAAGGCTGACGGGTCGGCCTGGCCCACAATCAGGGTGGATGCCGTGCTGCTGCGCCGCATCCTGGTAAACATGGTCAAGAATGCTGTGGAAGCCTCGGGTCGGGGGGATGACATTCGGATAGGCTTCAGGGATGAAACCGATGGTCTGGCAATCTGGGTCTGGAACCCTGCCGTAATGGGAGAAGAAACCAAGCGACGGGTATTCGAGCGCTCATACAGCACCAAGGGCCGGGGCCGGGGCCTGGGCACCTACGGCATGAAACTGAGCGCAGAACGCTACCTGGGCGGAACGATACGCTTCGAGTCGGCTATCGGTGAAGGTACCCGCTTCGAACTCTGGCTGCCCAGGCAGGCAAAGACGGCAACTGAATGAGCGGAACTCCAGGGCGATCCCTGCACCTGGATGCCATCCGCGGAGTGCTGGTCATCCTGATGGTGGTGTATCATGCCGCTTATATCTCTGTCATGGCCGGACTCGCGCACATCGATCTGTACCAAGGCTTCTGGTGGATCTTTCCCAGAACCATAGCTGCTGGTTTCATAGCCGTCTCAGGCTGGAGCCTGGCTGGCAAGAAGGCCAGAGGTGGCAGCTTACAGGCTTTTGCATTGCGGGCAGGCCGGCTTGCCGTTCCTGCGCTGGCCATAACCGCCATAAGCGCTGTCATGTTCCGCACAGGCTTTGTCTTCTTCGGCATCCTGCATCTTCTGGCTGTTGCATCCATCCTGGCCTGGCCCTTCCTGGGCAGACCGCTGTTTTCACTCGCTGCTGGCCTTGCCGTCTTTGCCAGTGGTCTTGCACTGGGCAACCTGCGTTTCGACTGGCCCTATCTGGCATGGCTGGGCCTGAGGCCGGCCGGCCTGTATCCGGTGGACTATCTTCCGCTTCTGCCCTGGCTTGCCTGGTGCCTCTTCGGGGCAGCAGCAAAGGATCTGGCACTGCGCCAAGGCCTCGGGAACACGGGCAGACCTGACATACCTGGCAGCAGATCGGACAGCATCGCGGGCGGCAGATCGGACAGCGATGCCGGCTGGCCCTCCCTGACCAGTACCCTGAAGCCCCTGGCCTTTGCGGGTCGATACTCCCTGACCATCTACCTGACCCACCTGCCTGCCCTGTACGGCCTGGCCAGTCTGCTTTCCCTGCTGACCCGGAACTAACCAGAATCCCGGCCACTACGCAGTACAGCCTTCCCTCCGTCAAGGCAGGCCTTCCACCCTCACTTCTATTGTGTCCGTCTCCGTATTGGAGTATCATCCTTCAAGGGAGAGTTCCATGAAAAACCATCCTGTACAAGAACTTGTTCTCGGCTTTACTGCTCTTGCAAACCATGAAATACACACAGCCCGCTACGGATCCACCCTGTACGAGTTCCATATAGCCAAATCGGTCCGGCAGGAATTCGGCCTTGAGAAGGCCCTGTTCTCGTCCAGCGGCAACGTGGTCTTTGCCGACTTTTATGCGGCCCGGCTGTTTGCTGCCAAACTGAATGAACGCATACATCCGGCAGTGCATCCCGAACGGGTAATCAAAGCCGGCAAGATCAATGCCATGGCCCTGGTCGACGAGATACTCCACGCCGTCTGCGAACTGTACCGCCAGACCCGGGAGCCCAAGGCCTTCGAAACCGCCTATACCGGTATGATTAAAAAAATCGGCAAAGCGGGTGTAGACACTTTGCTGCTTGAGTTTACCACCCTTTTCCCGCCGGCTACCGGTTTCGACGGAGATCCAAAGGCCTGGCTTGAAGGCAAGACCGATGGCACACCGCGCAGACTGGTAGCCCTTGAAGAACTGCTGATGCTGCGCCTGGCCAACGAGAATCCAGCTTTCGAGCCCTTCCGTTTCCTCTTCGATGACAGCGCACTTCGCAGGAATCCGGACCTGGGCAAGGCCATGGACGCCCTGGAAGACGCTTTCAGCAGCATGCCCCATTTCGGCCCCGACGACCAGGATCTTGTCAGCATGCTCAAGGCCCCGGTCGAGGCCAGCCCCTATTCCATAGCCGGCCAGCTTGACTACATACGCCGCCGCTGGGGTCTGGTGATAGGACAGAGGATGCGCAAACTCCTGGGCAGTGTAGACATGCTGGCAGAAGAAGAGAAACCCTTCTTCCCCGGCCCCGGACCTGCCCGGGTACTGTCGTACGAGAACCTTGACCACGAATACGAACGCTTCAGCAAGGACCGCGACTGGATGCCCCGGGTGGTCATGATAGCCAAGAGCACTCTGGTATGGCTGGACCAGCTCTCCAAAGCCTACGGCAGGCCCATCCAGACTCTGGACGCCATTCCGGACGAGGAACTGGACACTCTTTCTTCCAGAGGCTTCAATGCCCTCTGGCTCATCGGACTCTGGGAGCGCAGCGCTGCCAGCAGACGCATCAAGGAGCTCTGCGGCAATCCCGAGGCCGCTGCCAGTGCCTACTCCCTTTTCGACTACGAGATTGCCGGTGAACTCGGCGGCTGGCCAGCCCTTGAGAACCTTCGCCGCCGTGCCGAGTGGCGGGGCATACGCATGGCTGCAGACATGGTACCCAACCATACAGGCCTTGATTCAGCCTGGATCAGGGACAGGCCGGACCTGTTCATACAACGGGACACCCCACCCTTCCCGGGCTACTCCTTCCATGGCGAGAACCTGTCCGGTGACGGCAGGATAGGCATCTGGCTGGAGGATCACTACTACTCCAGGCAGGATGCCGCGGTGGTCTTCAAGCGGACTGACTTTGCAACCGGCAAGACCACCTACATCTACCATGGCAACGATGGCACGAGCATGCCCTGGAACGACACAGCCCAGATAGATTTCATAAAACCCGAGGCCAGGGAAGCGGTCAGGGAACGGATACTGCACGTAGCCAGAAACTTCCCCATCATACGCTTCGATGCCGCCATGATCATGGCCAAACGCCATTTCCGTCGCTTGTGGTATCCCGAACCGGGACATGGCGGCGACATAGCCAGCCGCGGGGAATGCGCCCTTGCCCACGACGAATTTGACGGCAGGATGCCCGAGGAATTCTGGCGCGAGGTGGTGGACATGTGTGCCGCCGAAGCACCGGATACCCTCCTGCTGGCAGAGGCCTTCTGGATGATGGAAGGCTACTTCGTGAGGACCCTCGGCATGCACCGGGTATACAACTCCGCCTTCATGAACATGCTCAAAAACAAGGAAAACCGCAAATACCGGGAGACCATCAAGAACACCCAGGAGTTCGACAAGGACATCCTGAAGCGCTTCGTGAACTTCATGAACAACCCCGACGAGGAAACCGCTGTTGCCCAGTTCGGCAAGGACGACCACTACTTCGGTGTATGTACCCTCATGGCTACCATGCCCGGCCTGCCCATGTTCGGCCACGGCCAGGTGGAAGGCCTTACCGAAAAATACGGCATGGAATACCGCAAGGCATACAAGGACGAGAGTCCCGACAACTGGTTGGTGCAGCGGCATGAGCACGAGATATTCCCCCTCCTGAAACGGCGCTACCTGTTTTCAGGAGTGGACAAGTTCCTCCTGTTCGATCTGGTACGACACGATGGCAGTGTGGACGAGAATGTCTTCGCCTTCACCAACGGTCATGAAAGCGAACGGGCTTTGGTCCTGTTCAACAACGCCTGGGAAAGCAGTTCAGGCTGGATAAAAAATTCATGCTCCTTTGCGGAAAAAAGCCAGGATGGAACCAGAACCCTGGTCAGAAAAACCTTGGCCGAAGGCCTGGGCCTGGAATCCGGAGCAGACAGCTTCACCGTGATGCGCGAGCAGCGTTCAGGGCTGTGGTTCATACGGCGCTCGGATGAATTGATAGGCGATGGCATGTTCATCATGCTGAACGGTTTCCAGTGTCAGGTATTCCTGGATATAGGCAATATCCGGGACGATGGACTGGGAACCTATGCCAGGCTGTGCCGGAACCTGGCCGGCCGGGGTGTGCCTGACCTGTCTGCAGCCTTGCAGGATCTGGCGCTGGAAGAACTCTATACCACATGGAATGCCCTGTACGGTAGCCAGTGGTTTGCAAGTCTCCTGTCCGAACCTGGTCTGTCTGAGTCAACCAGACCCTCGGCAGGCACAAAACCAGTAAAAGTCCCTGCTGAATCAGAAGAACGCAAAGCCTTCACCGAGTTCTGCCGCGTTGCAGTCCTGTTCATGGACGGCATATCCGGCATCAAAGAGTCAACAGTAAATGAATCAGCCCGGGCAACCAGAGTGGTAAAACAGGGCCTGGCTGCCAAGAAGGCTCTTGCAGCCTTGCTGAAAGACGGGAAGCCAGGATCAAAACCAGCCAAAGCCGATTCTGCAAAACCAGTGGCGGCCAGCCTGGCTGGTCAATTGGCTGCCCATCCGGGAGCCAGGGAGGCCCTGGCCTGCTTTGCATCCCTGGTAAGCATAAGCGCCCTGCTCGGCGATCCGGTTTCCGGGCAGGACGCCAGAGCAGTAGTGGACCACTGGTGCCTGGACAGGAAACTGAGGGAGGCCATGCAGGTGGTCCATGTGCATGGGGATGACGCCTGGCATGCAACCAACCTCGCAAAGGCCATGTTGACCAGACTGGACACACAGGCCATGAGCGGCTGGTCCTTCCCCGATATAGCCGCAAGCATTCCAGGAGATCCTGAATGGTCCAGGCTTCTGGGCCTGAACCTCTGGGATGGCGTCACCTGGTTCAATGCCGAGGCCTTCAGAACCGCTGCCACCTTCACCGCGGCAGCCAGCCTTGTATGGTCGGCAGCAAAAGGTACAGCCAGGCCAGGAGAGGGGAAAGCTGTACAGGCAACCCTGGACACGATGCTGGCACAGGCGGAAGCCAGCGGCTGGGACTACGGGCGCTTTGTCGAGCTGATCCAGCCCCTGGCCAGGAAACCTAAGAGTGGCAAGGCAGTCGGTGGCAAGCCGGTGGCCAAGACTGCCAAAACCGCCAAGCCAGCGGCCAAGCTAGCCAAGGCGACAGAACTCAAAGAAAAGAAACCTGGCAAGCCAAAGG
>JAVEXH010000182.1:0-6050 GCA_034004175.1 Spirochaetia bacterium | reverse complement strand
TGAATGCTTGCCGATCAGGCCTTCCAGCGATGCCCGGTAGGCCCTGGCTATCGGCGGCCAGAGCAACCGGTTTTCCGGAAATCCGGCATCCAGTGAACTGATGGCTCTTTCGGTTGCAGCCATGGATTCAACGGCCTCGGTGAAGTCTGCCCTCATCTGGGTAATGACGGATTCTTCCAGGCCGGCATACGCGGAATCCGAAGAAGAGACTCCACTGCTTGTCCTGCCAGGCTCCACGGCTGTTGTCCCCGTAGAAGCCCAACTGGCAGCAATGCCAGCCAAGAGCACTACAGAAAGAGCACTGTACCGGTGACAAGAACAGCTCTGGTTGTACTCTGATTTCATATAGTTGTAACTCCTGTAAATGCATTGCCAGGCAGACCGAGTCTCCGGGCTTCATCGATGACGGCTGTCCGGATCCGCTGGACATCGGGACTTGCCGGGCAAGCCAGCCAGAAGGCTCCCCCCGCACCGCCTCCACTCAGCTTGCCTCCCGTTGCACCCGCTGCCAGACCTGCTGCAAGGATTGCATTCATTGCCGGGGTGGACAAATCAAGGTTCCTGAGTATGGACATTGCAGCATTTGCCAGCGTGCCAAGCCCGGTGGCGGCTGCATCCCTCTGGTCGGACAAGTCTCCTTCCCGAATGGACAAGGCTCCTTCCTGAGCGGTCAAGTTCCCTGCCTTGGCAAGTACACCTGCATTCCGGGCAAGCAGGGATGCAGCCTGGCTGGAAAGCCTGCCCAGTTCAGCCAGAGCGGCTGAGATACCTGTATCACCTGCGGCCATAGCCTTGCCGATGGCAGCCACATTGGCCGCACAGGATGCCTCCCGCGGAACCGTGCCGTATACAAGGTTGATGCCCATCCCTGGAAGGAAGCCGACAGCAGGCAAGCCTTCCGCTTGTGGGGTAAACAGGCACAGCCGGTGCCAGAGGGCCAGGCCGGTATCCACGCCGGATGGCCTGCCGTGGAAAACCCGTTCTCCATCGTGGGCGGCCGCCCAGATTGCAGCCTCGTCTGCCAGGGTGGTTTGGCCAGGTCCGGCTTTGACTATGCCTGGCACTGCTGCCTTGCCGACGGCAATGGCCCTGGCCATGGCCACGCAGACTGCACCGGAAGAGCCAAGGCCTGAGGAAACAGGGATGTCCGACTCGAACTCCAGAAGGCCCCAGGCAGGTGTGCTTGTCCGGACCGATCCTTCAAGCTCAAAATGCCCGGCAATGCGCTGGAAGGCCAACCGTATGGAAGGTTTGTATTCCTCAGGGCAGTTCAGTACCAACTGGTTCCCGCCGGGAGTCCAGCTGACTGTCAGCTGACCGGGCAAGCCTATGCCCAGGGCGGGGTGGCCGTGGACCACGGCATGTTCACCGAAGAGTATCAGTTTGGCTCTGCCGCTGCCTACGAAAGCCACTGGGGGCCTCCTGCAGGCCTGAATGGCAGGCAACCGGGTGGCAGGGAGTCAGGAAATCCAGGTGTGTTTTCTTCCAGCACCATCAACCCAAGTTCGTTGCCGGCTCCGAGAGCCTTTACCCTGAGCGACTCGAAACCAGCAGGTGGTGCAATGAAGGCGCTGTATCCTATGGTTTCCCCGAGTAGCCGGCCTGCCGCTCCTGCCTGAGCCAGGGCTGCACGGAAGGCATCCGCATTCCCGGATACAGTCGCGTCGATGATGGCATCAACCCCGGATCTCAGTGCATCCAGTATGGCCCTGGTTTTCATCCCCTGACTTGCCAGACAGAGTCGGAAGGCATTGACAGCCTCTGAACTACGGACCGCAGCCGGACCTGGTACCAGTACTGCCTCGATGGCTGGCAGCCTGCCAAGGGCTTTCCAGCCTGGCTTGATCCCACCGGTGAATATACCGTAACCTCCATGCAGGGATGCAAAAACATCGTAGCCGCTTCCCCGTCCGCCCTGGGCTGCCCGGTGACCGGCAAGGGCTGCTTCGGCTGAAAACTCGACCAGCTCTCTATCGTTCAAGCCGGCTGTCCTTCCGATCAGCATGGCCAGAGCTACTGCGGCAGCGGCACTTGATCCGAAACCAGTTTTGCGTCCATCGGGGGAGAAAAAAGCGGAACTGTCAACTTCGATGGCCAGAGGTCCAGGCATCGGCCGTCCGCGGGCCTCGAGGGAGTCTGCGCAGGCCTTCAGCATGGCTTTGGCCAAGGGTAGCGCCTCACCTGATCCAGACCCATCGTCAGATCCAACATCAGATCCAGCTTCTGGCTGCCAGAGGATGCTGGTCTTTCCCATGATGGCACGTACGGACCAGGTCCTGGCTGGTGAAGGGCTTGCACTGGCCGATAACCGTGGTTCCACAGCCACAGCCAGGCCTTGGCCGCCCTCGTCCAGGACCAGATACTCTCCGGCCAGCAGGAGATTGCCCGGGACGCTGAGTTTCATGAGTGCAATCCCTGTGGCTGAGGCCAGTCAGAAATGTCTGGTTCAGCCCCTGCTCTGGCTTCAATGAATGACAAGCCCGGAACAGCCTCGGCTACCTCATCCCGCACCCTGGCCAGATCCGCCTGCAGGCACAGGATCTTGACCTGCGGGCCGGCGTCCATGGTTTCCCAGGCTCCTGTGCCTCTGGCCCTGAGGGTTGCACAGACCTGTATGACACCAAGCGAAGCTGGCAGCCAGTACAGCACCGGCGGGTCCGCAGCCATGGCAGCGGCGTGCATACGCAGGTACGAAAGCCTGGCCAGCTCGCCAAGCCGTTGCAGGTCACGGCGGCCCAGGGCTGTCATGGCCTCGGCACTTACACGCTTGGCATCATGTACCCAGGGACCGTAATACGGCGAGCTCAGGCGGGTGCGTTCCATTGCACCCCGGGACGAGTCGGCTTTCGGGGCGGTGCTGGTCACTGCTACCAGTATCCGGAGTTCCGGCCAGTGTTCTGCACCATACAAGCGTTCCGCCCGCTTTGCTCCTGCGGGCAGATGGGTAAAGCCGCCGTATACTGCCCTGGCCGCCGAAGCTGAACCAAGTCTGGCTAGTTCTGAGGCCAGATCCAGTTGATTGCCTCCCTGATTTGAAACCAGGGAGGTGCAACCCAGGCTCAGAGCTGCGAAACCGGAGGATGAACTGGCCAGGCCGGCTGAAGAAGGGAAGGAGTTGTCACTATCGACGAGGAAGTGCAGATCGGAGTGCTAGCGCCTCCGCAGTTCCGTGAAGAAGGGCTCAAAACGGGCAGGATCCTGTATCTGTCCAGCCAGCCGCACCTCGTCCGGCTGGCCATGGCTCCTGGTATGGATGACGGTGGGAGGATCCAGGCCGCCAAGCGGCACCGCAATGCTTGGGGTTGCAGGCAGGTTCCTGCCTCGCTTCAGTTTGCCCCAGTACTTTACCAGTGCCAGGCTCGGAGATGTGCGCACCCGGACAGCCTTCATACTTGTACTCCCTCCTGTCCAGTGGTGCTGGCTTCGGTTGGTTTCCTGCCGACCGGGATTGCAGATGCCGTTTCCAGTTGAGCCAGAACCTGCCTGGCGGCATCCAGTGTATAGACTCCGCTCCTGGCCATGAGCCCCGCAGCCTCCCGGGTAGCCGGGCCGCGGGCACCGGCCCGGTAGGCCAGCCGGGCGGCATGGAGGCGCATGTGTCCCTGCTGTATGCCGCCGCAGACCAAGGCAAGTACAGCGGCAAAATTCTGCGCCAGACCAAGGGCCGATGCAATCCGGGCCAGGCGGCTGGAATCAGGATTGCCAAGCAAGCGAAGGGCAGCCCGTGAGGCGGGGTGCAGGTCCACCGATCCTCCCACCGTGCCAAGGGCCAGGGGCAGTTCGATGGATCCCTCAAGGGCACCATCCGTTACCCGGAACCGGGACAGGGGTCTGACCCGGCCGGTTCTGGCGGCCCAGGCATGGGCCGCAGCCTCCACAGCCCGGGTGTCATTCATGGTTGCCTGGGCCAGGGCGGCCACACCGTTCATTATGCCCTTGTTGTGGGTCACGGCCCTACGGGGATCCTCGTCGGCCAGGGCCCAGGCAAGGGCCATGCGCCTGGCGGCCTCCATACCGGTGCAGCCGCGGGCATACGCCCCCAGGACTTCCAGAGGCAGGGAAAACTGCGCCCTGGCTCGTCTTGCCGGAGAAGCGTTTGACAGTATGCACATCAGGGCGGAGCCACCGCTGGCGGCCTCGAGCAGGGGTTTGGCTGTTTCGGCCGCGGTATTCAGGATGTTGGCTCCCATGGCGTCCCTTACATCGATGGACAGTTCCACCGCGACCAGTCCGGTCTCTGGCAGGCGCTCGGCCTTCATGGACCTGAAGCCACCGCCCCGGCGTTCCAGGGACGATTGTACCGCTGACAAGGCAGCCCGTACGGCTTCCTCGCTGGTTCTGATGCGGGCAAGGCCTTCGTCGTCCACACCCTCCAGATACACATAGCTTTCCATGAGCGGCTCGGCGGCTTCGGTGAAGAAACCGCCGCCCTTGGCGATGATGTGGGCAGCATAACCGGCTGCGGCCACCACCGATGGCTCCTCCACCGCCAGCGGAAGATCCAGGTTTTCTCCATCAATGACAAAACCCGAGGCAAGGCCCAGCGGCAGGGGCACAACCCCCACAGCGGCCTCCACCATCAGATCGGCCAGCTCGAAGGCCCCGGGGCCGGCGGCTGCCGCCGCGCGTTCATCGTCATCAAGGAGGAACAAGGTTTCCCAGGCGGCCTTCCGTTGACCCGGGGCCAGCTTCCTGAACCCCTCGGGCAGCTGTCCGGCAATCTGTTTCCGGCTCACGAGGTCCTCCCCAGACTGTATTCCACCAGCTCCATGAAAGCCGTTTTGGCCGGGGCAGGCGCTGAGGCAGACAGGGTTTCAACAGCACCCCGGGCCTTTACCGCATAGCTGCGCATCATTGCCGCAATTTCGCTGCGTACATCCAGTCGTTCAATCGCCTCCCGGACCATGGTCACTTCGGCTGGATCGGCTGAAGGATTGCCGAAGGCCTCCTGCAGGCGCCCGGCCAGTTCGCTGTCTGCCCGGGCAAACAGGCGTTGCCTGAAGAGGGTCTTCTTGTCTTCCCGGATGTCGGCACCCACAGGCTTGCCCAGTTCATCCTCGTCCGCAAAGAGGCCCAGTTCATCGTCCTTCAGCTGGAAGAGGATGCCAAGAGCCTCGCCGGCCTCCTCGAGGCTGGCTATGACCTCCGGTGTGGATTCTGCAAGAGTCGCACCTATGGACAAAGGCAGGCTGAAGGTATACCGCCCCGTCTTGTAGCGATACAACAGGAGAATTGTCTCTTCATCAGGGCTGGCAGGAGCATCCCTGAAGGGATTTGTCGATCCGCGCCGCACCGCACCGTTGGCCACGTCCTGCATCTGGGCCACACCGACCAGGGCCAGCTCCCGGGCGGCAGTCAGGCAGACCTGCCTGGCTACAGCTCCAGAAACATCGAGGCCAGCCAGGATGGAAAAAGCTGAAAAGTACGCCAGATCGCCGGTGCAGATACCCAGTGACGAGCCATTGTGGGCGGGATCGCTATACAGCCCCCGGGCCAGGTCGGCCTCGTAGCCAACATGCAGGGTAGGGGCACCCCGGCGGGTCCTATCCCTGTCCATGATGTCGTCATGAACCAGGAGACCGGACTGGAACAGTTCCATGGCCGCTCCTGCCCTGGCCACTGCCTGTTCGGCCCCGGGCGGCACTGTCCTGCCACCACCCAGTTCGTAACCAAGCCGTACCAGGCAACCGCGTATCATCTTGCCCCGGGAAGAGAACTCGTCCAGCCGCCTGGCTGAGTCGGCTCCGAAGTCAGCTGAGACTTGACTATGAAGGTGGCCCTGTTCCGCCAGGTTTTCCTGTATGGCCTTCTGAACAGCCTTCCTGGCAGTCCTGAAATAATCCAGCATTGATTTCTCCTATCAGAACCCCAGGGTCCAGCCGAGTCTCAAGGCAACAAAAAAGCCGGCCTGTACCAGTACATAAAAACCAGCCAACGATCCTGCTCCCTCAGTCAGGTTTTCCCCAGCTTGGTCATCATCGGAAGACTTCAGGTAGGTATCATAACCAGAAACACGCCTGATACCAGGGGCCATCAGTTTAAGGTAAGCG
>JAVEXH010000181.1:0-6053 GCA_034004175.1 Spirochaetia bacterium | reverse complement strand
TGAATTTAACTAGTTAAAATGATTGCTTTTTTTACCATAAACTTTTTTTCATGATATAATCCCGGCCATGAGGCATCCCACCCTGAAGGATATCGCCGCCGACTGTGGCGTCTCCACCGCAACAGTTTCAATGGTTCTGGCCGGGAAAGGTTCCATTTCTCCGGATATGACCGACCGGATCAAGAAGAGTGCCGACGAGCTTGGTTATGCCCGCAGGGTACCCCGGACAAGCAAGGGACCGTCGTTCAAGTACGTATGCATCATCCAGTGGGAGGACGCACCTTTCCTCTGGCATTTTTCGCAACCCTTTGTGCTCCAGCTTGAAAAGATACTGGTGGAGATGGGTTTCAGGCCAATGGTCATACACAAGCAACCAGCCCTGGATGATACCGCCCTGTACAACGAGATACGGGCAGCCAGAGTCGGGGCGGTTTTTTCCATCCATTATGTGAATCCGGTACTTTTCGACGAGTTCGAGAAGATGGGCATTCCAGTGATCATACTGAACAACAATAATTACCAGGACCGCTACTGGTCGGTGCTGACCGATGACATCCAGGGCACGTATGAGGGGACCCGTCATCTGCTGGGTCTGGGGCATCGGCGGTTTGCCTACGCTGAATACAGGCGGCCGGAGTCCGGTTCGGTGGTGCGGGACAGATTCTTCGGTTTCAAGCGGGCTCTGGACGAGGTTGGCATAGATTTCAGTGAGGACAGCCGGATCACGGTAGATCTCAGAGACCAGTCCGGGCTCGAACGCCGTGTAACAGAAGTCTTCGGCAGGCCGGACAGACCAACTGCCCTGGTTGTCCATGATGACTACTTCGGCGCCATCGTCCACAGGGTCCTGACCAGCCAGGGACTGTGCATTCCGGCAGATTTGTCCATGATCTGCCCAGGGGATGTGCTGGATTACCATGAACCCTTTTTCCCGCGCTTGAGCACCATGCAGATAGATCTTCCGCTGATGATAAGCCTGTCCTGGGATCTCCTGCTTAGCCGTCTGGTGGACGAATCCGCCCGGGTAAAGGTGCTCAAGACCAAGATGCAGCTTGTGGACAGGGGATCCTGTACGCCTCCCGGTGGGGCGATCCGACATCCAGTGAACCAGGAGTAACAACCATCATGACTACCATCACAGCGGATACTATGCCGGACATCATGATACGCAGCACATTTCAGCCGGATTACCGCAACATAGTGGACGCCGCCCGTTGCATCCGTCCGGGGCGGGTTCCTCTGTACGAGCACAACGTGTATCCAAATGTGATCGAGGGCCTGACAGGCACCAGGTTTGCGGAACTGGCCAAGGGGGACAGGAAGGACAGGGTGGAGTACTTCAGAACCTACTGTGCTGCCCTGGTTGATCTTGGCTACGATACCGTGCCCTTCGAGGGTTGTCTGGTGGAACTGATCCAGGGCGGTGAAGCCCTCTGTGGCAGGGCAGGACCCTTGTTTTCCACCAGGCAGGATATAGAGGCCTTTGACTGGGCCGCACTGCCCGATGCCTACTTCAAACGCTTCGATATCGATTTCGAAGCTCTGAAGGAGGCCTTGCCGCCTGGCATGATGGCCCTGGCCGGGGTAGGCAACGGGGTGTTCGAGAGCATACAGGATTTTGTTCCCCTTACCGACCTGTCATACCTCGAAGCCGACGATCCGGATGCCTTTGCCCTCTTGTGGTCCAAGGTTTCGGATCTGCTGGCTGCCATCTGGGAGCGCTTCATACCCCGTCATGGGGACTCGTTCTGTCTCTTCCGCATGGGAGACGACCTTGGCTTCAAGTCCAGCCTGCTTCTGAAGCCGGATACCATCCGGTCCTTCATAGTTCCTGCGTACCGACGCATCGTGGAGCTGGCCCACAAGGCGGGCAAGCCCTTCCTGCTGCATTCCTGCGGCAAGATTTTCGATGTGATGGATGATATCATCACCGAAGCCGGCATAGACGCCAAGCATTCCAATGAGGATGCCATAGCCCCCTTCGGGCAGTGGCTGAAGCTGTATGGCCACAGGATTGCCCTGTTCGGCGGCATTGATATGGACCTCCTGTGCCGCGAGACCCCGGAAGCCATTGCTGCCAGGGTGGTGGAGGTGCTGGAGACCGCAAAGCCGTACCCCGGCTTTGCCCTTGGCTCGGGCAACCAGATTGCCGACTATGTGCCACCCTCGGGCTTTGCCGCCATGGTGGAGGCTGCCCGGCGCTGGCGGGGAGAATGAGACTGCCAGTGCGCGGCCGATGCCTTCCGGGCCATGCACTCCGGACCAGCTTGTCCAAGCCTGGCTTTCGCGTTAGGATCGGCTCATGAAAACCTTGGCATTCGGTTCCGGTACCTGGGACCCACAGACACGTGTACTTCTGGCCGACGGAGCCTGGGGTACGCAGTTCATGAAGGCCGGCCTGCCCCAGGGCGAGGCACCGGAGGCCTGGAACCTGCATAATCCCGAAGCCGTGCTGTCGGTGGCCCGCTCGTATGCCAAAGCCGGGAGCGACATCATCCTGACCAACAGCTTCGGTGCCTCCAGCATCAAGCTGGAACGCCATGGGCTGGCCGGGCAGGCCTACGAGATAAACAAGCGGGCCGCACAGTTGACCGCCCAGGCGGCCGCCGAGGCTTCAAGCGCCGACCGGCAGGTCATAGTGGGCGGCGATCTGGGGCCCTGCGGCAAGCTGGTTGTGATGGGCGAGATCGAAGAAGACGCATTGTACGAGGTATTTTCGGAGCAGGCCCGGGCCCTGAAGGATGGCGGTGCCCACTGGCTGGTCATCGAGACCATGATAGACCGCAGCGAAATGGCCGTGGCTGTCCGGGCCGCCGCTGCCACGGGCCTTGTGGTGGCAGCCACCATGACCTACGAACGTACCAGTGTGGGCTACCGCACCGTCATGGGCGACACCCCGGAAGATTGCATCCGTACCGCCCTTGAAGAAGGTGCCAGCGTGGTCGGAGCCAACTGTGGAGCCGGCATTGACTCCTATGTCGATCTGGCCCGGGAACTTCGAGCCCTGACAGACGGTCCTCTGTGGATCAAGGCCAACGCTGGTCTGCCCGAAATAGTGGGAGACCAGACGGTATACCGTATGAGCCCGGATGCCTATTGTTCATACATCCCTGCACTTCTGGATGCAGGGGTAAACGTAGTGGGCGGCTGTTGCGGCACGAGTCCGGAGTTCATAGCCCAGGCCAGGGCAATCGTCCACTAGACTCAGCCGGGTCATTTCCGGAGTGAAATGCACAACTACGGCTCAAGGATTTTATAAAATCGTCAAAACATTTCAAGACAGCTCCTCCGGTGCCACCTATCATGACAGGGTCATACAGGCAACCAAAGGGGGATACCATGGCGTCAAAAGGATCCTATATAAGTGTAGGCGAGAACATTCATTGCACCCGGGTGAAGCTGAGCACCGGGAAATTCGTGCAGACTCTTGATGATGGGTCAAAAGCCCTTGTCTTCAAGGACGAGGGCGGAAACGGCCTTCTGCCCATACCTGCTTCCATCGTGGATGGTGACGACTGGCAGGCAGGCAAGGTCCGCCACGTAGCCGTGGCTGTACAGCAGGGCTTGTACGGCAAGGCCGCCGAACAGGATGCAGGCAGGCGCTATGTCGCCGCTCTGGCCAGGGAGCAGGAAGCCAATGGATCCTGGTTCCTTGACCTGAATGTAGACGAGTTCAGTACCGACAGGCCCGAGAAGGTAAAGGCCATGCAGTGGGTGGCCAAGGTCGTACAGGAAGCTTCCTCCCTGCCGTTGAGCATAGACTCCTCCGATCCTGAAATACTGGCTGCCGGCCTCGAGGTCTGCGATCCGTCCAAGGGCAAGCCCCTGATCAACTCGGTCTCCCTTGAGCGTGCCAGTTTCATACCCATAGCGGCCAAGGCGGGAGCTGCAGTCATAGCCGGTGCCACCGGCGAGACCAGCATGCCCGAGTCTGTCGAGGAGCGCCTGGAGAACCTGGCTGTCCTCATAGGCAAGCTTCAGGGCGTTGGCATAGCCCTGGGCGACATCTACCTTGACCCGCTGGTATATCCTGCCTCGGTGGATGTGCGCAATTCGGTGATGATGATAGAAGCCGTGCAGGCCCTCAGGGCAAAATACGGCAAGGACATACACTTTGCCCCCGGTCTCAGCAACATTTCCTATGGCTTTCCCAAGCGCATCGTGATCAACCAGGTGTTTGCCAAGCTGTGCCTGGATGCCGGCTGCGACGGCGGCATAGTGGACCCTGCCCAGATAAACGACAAGGCCCTGGCCAGCCTCGACTACACCAACGACAGCTTCAGGCTGGCCCGTGAACTGCTGCTTGGCAACGACGAGTACGGCATGAACTACATCACCGCCTTCAGGGACAAGCAAGGCTGAAAAAAGCGGTGGATTGGTCCGCCGCATCTTTATCATCAGGAGATTCCGATGCGCCAACATATAGACAACAAGGTGTACCATGTAGAGATCGTTCCGCCCAAGCAGGATTCAGAGAAGCTGGAGAAGGATCTCGAGAACTTCGCCGTCAAGTTCAATCGGGTCATGGAAAGCGGCTATTGCGCCTGCCTTACCGACAATGCCATGGGCAATCTGGCCTTCCAGGGAACCGAGATGCTGGAAGAACTGGGTCTTGAGCCCAAAAAAGACCTGGTGATGATCCATCTGAACACCTTTCATACCAAGGCCGACCTGCACCGCATCCTGGATTCATGCAAGAGCTTCGGCATACGCCAGCTCCTGGTCATCTCCGGCGACGGGTCAGACCGCCTGCCCAAGCTGACGCCCCAGGACATCGGCGCTACCGGCACCGAATCGGTGACTTCTGTAGAGCTCCTGCGTTACATCGGCGAAACCTATCCCGGGGATTTCGAGCTTGGCGTGGCCTTCAACCCCTACGAGCCCGAAGAGCACGAGTTTGCCAAGATGGACCGCAAGCTGGCGGCCGGGGCTACCTTCATCATCACCCAACCGGTGATAGAGCATCACCCCTTGGTAGACAAGCTGCTGGCTACCTATCCGGACATTCCGGTGATAGTCGAAGCCTGGATGAGCAAGCGCATAGACCTCCTATCCGAAGCTGTTGGTTACGAGATAAAGGCGACCACTGATCCCTTTGATCCCATCTTTACCCTGAAGACCATCCACAAGAACTACAGGAAGTGCGGCGTCTACCTGTCATTGCTTGGCTTCAAGACCCAGTACGACCTCATCAAAGACACCTGGAACTGAAAGGGGCCCGCCATGAAAATAGTCGTCTGCGTAAAACAGGTGCCAGGCACCCACGACGCCAAGATAGATCCCGAGACCAAGCGCATTGTCCGGGAGGGCATAAAGGCCATGACCAATCCCTTCGACACCTACGCGGTGGAGGAAGCGGTCAGGATAAAGGAAAAGATCGGCGGCGAGGTCATAGTGTTGACCATGGGGCCACCCCGGGCGGATATAGTCCTGCGGGAAGGCATTTCCGTCGGCGCCGACGCGGCAGTGCTCTTGAGTGATCGTGCCTTCGGTGGTTCGGACACCTGGGCCACCAGCTACGCCTTGTCCAAGGCCATAGAAAAGATAGGCGGTGTTGACCTGGTCATCTGCGGCAAGCAGGCCATAGACGGCGATACAGCCCAGGTAGGACCGGGCATCGCAGCCCAGCTGAACTGGCCCCAGGCCACCTACGTGATGGCAGTGCCGGAGATAAACGACACGATGATCCGGGCCAAGCGCATGCACGAGGATGGCTGGGATATCTGCGAGATAAAGCTGCCTGCGGTCCTGACCGTGGTAAAGGACATAAACCAGCCACGCATCCCGACCCTGAAAGGCCGCCTGGCTGCGCAGAAGATAGAAATACCAACCTGGACAGCCGCTGACATCGGTGCCGACCTTTCCAAGATCGGCCTGGACGGCTCGCCCACCAGGGTGGTCAAGACCAATCCGCCCCCGGCCCGCACCACCGAAACCCTCATACTCAACGGCAGCGCTGCCGACAGCGCCCAGAAACTGGTCAAGCAGCTGCGGCTGCGTAGCCTCGTCTGAGCAAGGAGTCGAAACATGATAGCCAACAGCGCTGAAATGCG
>JAVEXH010000180.1:0-6056 GCA_034004175.1 Spirochaetia bacterium | reverse complement strand
CCTGGGCATAGCCGAAATTGCTGGCGTCGAAGCCGATGCCGTCGCCAAGCACTTTCTCGCTGAGATAGGCCCTGGGAAGGGAGACCGAGCGTATGGCTCCATGGATGTCTAGTACCAGCATGGACAGGTAGTCTATGGTCGACAGATCGCCTGAAAAGGTGGAAAGCTGCATGATTGCCCCTTGCATTCAGAAAGCACTGTCCCGGGGCTTACAGGTGGGTAGAAACCGCCGTAAACCCCGGGCCGGAACCCGGTACGGTATAGTAATACCCTGATCTGGCTTTGCGCAAGGGAATTTGAGTAAAAAAGTTCAACTGGTGATACGCCGTTTTATATTATGAAATGTGACTCAGGGCTATTTTGACTCCTGCGTACCGTCAGCTCGCTTGACCACCCTGCTCCCGGCCAAAGCCATGAACTCTTCACGATCAAAGCGGTACACCGAACCACAGTTATGGCAACGCACCTCCACAGGGAAGTTGCCAGCAGCAGCCATATCCGTCAGTTCAGCCTTTGACAGGGCCGATATGAAGGCTGCAATCCGTTCCTTGGTACAGGGGCAATCGAAACTTACCGGATGTTCATCCAGAAGGTTCAGGTCGAAAAACGGGAAAGAGCGCAGGCAGATGTCCATGCGGCCAGCGCCAGTGGCAAAGGTCTCACCCAGGGGTGGCAAGCTGTACACCAGGCGTTCCACCCGGTCCAGTACTTCGTCCTTTGCCCCAGGAAGGGCCTGCAGGTACAGGCCACCGGCACCCGCCACCCGTCCTTTGGCATCGAAATGCACACCGAGGGTAAAACTGGTGCGGGTCTGTTCCGACAGGTGATAGAACCAGGCCAGATCCTCGGCCAGGCGTCCGGTGCGCAAGGCTACGGTTCCTGTCACCGGCTCGGTCTTGCCGACCATGTAGCGGGTGATGGACAACTGGCCCTTGCCTATCAGCCGCCCTGTGTCGAAATCCGCCGGATCGTCACCTATGTCGATTGCCGGAGTAAACAGGCGGCCACGTACCTGGCCAGCTGCGGTGCACTCGGCAAGGTAGCCCCTGGCCGGGCCATCGCCATCGACCTTGAGGCTCAGCCGGTCATCACCCTTGATGGTTGCCGACAGAAGAGCCGCGGCTATGTAGGCCTTGCCCAGCAGAAGGGTCTCCAGCAAGCCAAGCTCGTGGGACTGGCGCATGAGGGTCACCATACGGGTGCCCGACACAAGAGCTCCACGGATGGAGTCACCCTCAAGAGTAAATATGGTGAGGCCATCCGCAGGCAGGCTTTCCAGCCGTGCAGCCAATTCCGGATCGCTTATGGTAACAGGCAGCATCGTTGCACTCCTCATCCTGGCCAGTACAGGCCTGGACAGCAAGAATGCACGAGAAATTATTGATCTACAAGAGCCAATACCGATGAATTCATCCAGATTTGGAGTATACTATTCCTACATATAGGCGTGGTTTGTTCCAAACCGTCGAAAGGCAGTGAAATGAAAACGAAACGTATGGTTGGTTTTGTCGGGTTTCTATGCATTGCTGTAATTTCTGTATCTGCTGCACCAGTGAGCGTGGCCTTTGTTGATGGGACAGTGCATGTGCTGTCAGGCAGCAACTGGAAGCTCCTGGATTTTGATGACCGCTTCGATTCAAGCCAGTCTGTGCGTCTGGGCAAGGGAGCCGTTCTGGAGCTCAGTGCCCAGGGAGGCAGCATGGTGGCCATTGCGACCCAAGGTACCTTTGTGGTCGACGACCTGCTCAAACCCAGAACGGAACGCGGAGCCGTGGCAACCGTTGCGGCCAAACTGGAGAAGCTTGCCCAGGGATCCAAGTCCGATATCACCGTGGCAGGTGTCCGTGGGTCTGCAGCAGTAGAACCCCAGGAACTCATGTGGGCAGGCGATGGCGTAGAAGCCGAAGCAACCTTTGAAGAAGCCATGACAGCCTATAAAAACGGCTTGAACAGCGAAGCCTGGACCCTCTTCACTGAAGCCAAAGGCTTGTACGAAGATGCGGCGGATCCGAACGGCGCTGCCCGCTCGGCCTGGCACGCATCCCTGGCTGGGCTGGCATCCGGATCAGGCGCCAAGGCTCTTGCAGCCTTGAGGAGCGCTGATCCGGCGGATGCGGGAGCCCTCAGAGGTTCATACGCTCTTGCCCTGGCTACCCTTGGTGCCAGGTACGGTGATACTGCAGGAGCAAAACTGATGCTTCAGAAAGCCCTTGACTCAGGCTGGCTGGACGATCAGACCATGGTGGAAGACGCCAAGAGCCTCTTGTCGGGACTCTGACCAACCTGAGCTGTCGATTCCGGTACAGATGATCCACAACCAAAACCCCGGCCATCTGCTGGCTGGGGTTTTTGATTGTGATTGCTTTCCTGTTATTGAAGCCAGGCTTCTGGTATCAGCGGGATCCGCGCAGTGATGGTGGATACACACCGGTGGCAACCAATTGATGCACGCGGACGCGCACGGTGTCGAGATCTGCCCTGTAGGTAAGACCGAACCAGGTCTCGGGACTGTGCAGGACCCTGACCGTCGCGGATTCGGCACTCACAAGGCTCTGGACAGCTCCGGGCAAGTAAAACTCCGCCTGGGGATCAGAAGCCGAAGCAGCAAGGAAATCGGCCAGCAGGTTTTCAAGTCGTGGAAGGAATGCCGGTGTAAACCCGAACAGGTTCATGGAAACAGGTGTGTCCCCGGAGTGGAAAGTCTTCGTGCCATCGGCTTGTGTGGAAGTGATGCGGCCTGCACCGCCGTTCCGGCTATCCGCTTCAAGCCTGGTGTGCTCCACAATTCCAGTCAGAAAGCCGTCCTTGTCAACGCCGCAGATACCTCTGGCTACAGGGCCGTGATCACTCAGGGTCTTGCCCAGCTCGAAACCAACCATGGCATACGCGTCGGAATCAGTTGGCGTATGGGCAAGGAAATCGTGCAGAAGGGTAAAGGAAGCAGGTCCGTAATAGTCATCAGCATTGATGACTGCAAAGTTCGACTCCAGGCTGTCCCTGGCACACCAGAGCGCGTGGCCTGTTCCCCAGGGCTTGATGCGACCCCGTACAATTCGTTCCTGTCCACCAGTGTCATGGCTTCCCTTGGAGGAGTCCCAGGAGTCCGGCAGAATATCCGTTTCCTGATAGGCAATCCGTACCGACAGGCCAGGCCTGATCCTGTCCAGCAGAGTAGAGCGGAAGTCGGCCTCCATCGTCTTGCGGATGATGAAGACCACCTCGGAAAAGCCCGCCCGCCAGGCATCAAAGAGGCTGTACTCCAGAATGGTCTCGCCACCGGGACCTACGGGCTCAAGCTGCTTTATCCCGCCAAACCTGCTGCCAAGACCGGCGGCCATGACCACCAGCGTGGCCTTTCCCGCCCCGGATAGCTGGCTTGGTCGATCATACTGGTTAACCATACCGTATCAGGAAGAGACGACGACCGCAGCTCCGGATCTACCTGTCCAGCGGTTTACCAGGTACAGGGCCAGCCCGGTAACCACCAGCAGTATGGTAGACATGGCACTGGCCGTGCCGAAGTAGCCATCCAGAACGGACAGGTACACCTTGATGGGCATGGTCATCGTCCTGCCCACATAGAGCAGGATTGAGGCCGACAACTCGTTCATCGAGGTTACCCAGCTCATGATGGCGCCGCTTATGATGCCTGCCTTCATGAGCGGCATGGTCACTGTCCAGAAGGTCCTGCCAGGAGGGGAGCCAAGGTTGATGCCAGCTTCTTCAAGGGCAGGATCTATCTGCTTGAGGATGGACGCAGCAGACCGGACTGAATACGGCAAACGCCGGATGAAGTAGGTCATGATGATGATGGTAGCGGTTCCAGCGAGCATGAAGGGCTTGCGGTTGAAGGCTACAATATAACCGATACCCAGGACCGTTCCCGGCACTATGTACGGTATCATGAGCAAGGGATCCAGTATCTGCACTGCCAGGGTCCGTCTTCGGGCCACCACAAAACCTATCAGGGTACCTATGGACGCAATCAGAACCACGGCCACAAAGGCATAGATGAAACTATTGGTTACCGTCTTGGGTACATCGAAGAAGATCTGCCGGTAACTTTGCAGACCGAACCCGGAGGTAAAGACCGGACCGCTGGTATTCCTGAAGGAGAATATCACCACCACTGCCAGAGGCAAGGCAGACAGGGCAACGATGGCATAACAGACCACATGGGCCAGCACGGACGGAATCCCCTTGATCTCCTTGCGGACCGGTCGATTTACCAGCATGCTGGAATACTTCCGCCGGGATGAAACCCATTGCTGCAGGGCGATGACGACCGCGGCACACATCATGAGTATCAGCGAAACCGTGCTGGCCATACCCGGCCTTTCGGCTATCTCGCTGGTAAAAAGGTTGTACGCCAGGGTCGGCAGCACCAGATAGTTGCCACCGATGATCATGGGTGTTCCGAAGTTGGACAGGGACATCATGAACGAGATCAGGGCACCACCAGTCACCGAAGGCAGGACCAGGGGCATGGTCACCTTGAAAAAGGTCCGCACCGACGAGGCTCCGAGGTTTTCGGATGCTTCCTCCAGAGACCGGTCTATGGTAGTCAGGGCTCCTGCGGTCATCAACATGACAAAGGGATAGTACTGCAGGCTATCGGCCAGGATTATGCCAAAGGCACCGTAGATCGGCGGCAGGTTGATGCCCCAGGATACCAGGGCAGTCCTAAGAAAGCCGTTCCGGCCAAGCATGGTGATCCATGAGTAGGCACCGATGAACGGAGGCGAGAGCAATGCGAGTACCGCCACCGTGGTCAGTACGGTGGAACCACGTATCCGGTACCGGGTGGTAAAGAAGGCAAGGGGCACGCCAAAGACGACAGAAATCAGGGTCGTGGATATCGCAACGACCATGGAATTCCCGAAAGCCTTTATGTAATACAGCTTGGAGAAGAACTCGCCCCAGTTGGACAGATCAAAGGCTCCGGTCTCCTTGTTGGTAAAACTGTAGCGGAAGACATCAGACAACGGGTAGAGAAGGAATACGATGACAAGAACAAAGGCACCAAGAGTTACAAGGGTCCAGAAGTCTGCCCGGCGTTTGGTCATCTCCACCCTCCGTCCGTAGGCGAGGCGGTGGAAATATCCACCCGATTTCCTGAAACCGGGTCAAAGGAGAGCAGGCAGCGCGGAGGAACTGCAAACCTGGTCGCCGAGCCAACCGGCGGAACATCTCCCGCCCGTGGCCTGTGCCGTTCTATGACCAGACGATTGCCGCCGCACTCGATCTCCAGACTGGCTACAGCCCCAAGGAAGGATGACGCAGAAACCACCCCTTCGATGATGTTCACATCCGCTGATGCCGGATTCTCGACGGCATCCTCGGGCCTGAAGGCCAGTTTCACGCCAGTACCGGCATAGCCATCAGGGATCGGAACCATGAAGCGCAGATCACCAGCCCGAGCCTCACGCAGGCCAGACCCATCTGCAACCCCGAGTTCAGCATCCAGCAGGTTGATCTTGCCCACAAAAGAGGCCACAAACAGGTTTGCAGGATCCTTGTACACATCCCAGGGCGGTCCGACCTGCTGGATCTTCCCGTTGGAGATTACCGCTATCCTGTCGGAAACTACCAGGGCCTCTTCCTGGTCGTGGGTCACATACACTGCGGTTATGCCAAGCTGCTTCTGGACGGCACGAATCTCGTCACGCATCTCCACCCGCAACTTGGCGTCCAGGTTTGACAGGGGCTCGTCGAAAAGCAGGACCCTTGGTTCCACGGCCATCGCGCGGGCCAGACCGACACGCTGCTGCTGGCCACCTGAAAGCTGATCGGGGGTGCGTTTTTCATATCCTTCCAGGTGCACCGTGGCCAGGGATGCGGCCACACGACGCTCTATATCCGCTTTCGACAATTTCCTTACCCGAAGGCCATAGGCAACATTCTCGAAAACGGTCATGTGCGGGAATACAGCATAATTCTGGAAGACCATGCCGGTGTCGCGTTTGTGGGCCGGAACCTCGTCTACCCGCTCGTCACCCAGCCATACCTCGCCGATGTCCTGTCGGTAGAATCCGGCTATGGTACGGAGCAGGGTC
>JAVEXH010000179.1:0-6087 GCA_034004175.1 Spirochaetia bacterium | reverse complement strand
GCCGGACTTCAGTACAGCATGTACCTGCGACGCCTGGAATTCGGCGGCCGCGTGGGAGTGGCAGGTGGCAGCAACATCATTGTCCAGTTCCTGGAAGAAGAATTCTCCGATGACGACAGGGAGTGGTTCACCCACTATGGTCTATCCGGCGGTGGCTTTGCCTCGTTGCTGGTTACCAGGGACATGAAGATTTTCGCTGAAGTCCAGGCCGATTTCATGCTTGGCATCTTTGACAACATCTCCACAGCCCTCGGCAGCTACGGCAGTGTGCAGATCGGTCTCGGCGTTAGCCTCAAGCAGTAAGGAACGGCACCAGATGGACGATACAGACCTCCGGGGGCTGTCAGCCGCTGATGCCCGGACCTATGTCCTGGAATTCATCACCGCCATGAAGTCCACTGAGCGGGCCATGGCGGCGGTTGAACAGGACCTGGCCTTGTGGGGCAAGCGGGTTGAGCTGGCTGCAACAAAAGGGGCTGCCGAACTGGAAGCGGCAGCCCGCGCCAGGCTTGATGAGCTGAATGCAAAACACACAGCCCTGAAGGCGGAAAAGACCGAACTGGCGGCCAAGGTGGCACGGCTCAAGGAGCAGTTGCCACTTGCAATGGCCTCGGAACGGTCGGTTGATACAGACCTGCTCCTGGCCCAGCTTCAGATGACCACCGGCGAAGCCCTGGGAGGGCCGTCACCAGCGCTGGAGCGGGATCTGGCATCACTCGGAACCGACGATGCCCTGGCCGCCCTCAAACGTTCCTTGTCACCGGAGAAGCAGGTCAAGACAGCACAGGACGATACCGCGACGCAGAGCGATGCTGCGACACTGAACAACGCTGTACATAACAACGGAAAAGAAAACTGACATGGCAAAACACCTTGCACCTCTGCCGGGGCAATCACGCCCCCTCTTGTTTGCACACCGCGGACTTTCTTCAGAAGCTCCCGAGAACACCATGGCAGCTTTCAGGCTGGCCAGGGATTACGGCATTCCGGGTGTGGAACTGGACATTCATCTTACCGCCGATGACCGGATGGTGGTTGCCCATGATTACAACACAGATCGGACCTCGCCAGACAACAAACTGACCATAGCCGGGTCAAACTGGGAGCAGCTCAGAACCGTTGATGTGGGTGCCTGGAAAGATCCCAAGTACGCAGGCGAGCATATCCCCTTGCTGTCTGACCTGCTTGAAGAACACGGCAAGGATTTCTACTTCGACATAGAGATGAAAAGCAGGGACAATACCGACGGTCATCTGGAGGCTATGCTGGCCCGGTTGCTGGACGACTTCAAGATGGAGGCGGACAGGGTCGTTGTTTCATCCTTCAACCCCGTAATGCTGGCCAAGTTCAAGGCCACATGCCCGGGAATCCCGACCGCCATCATCTACTGTGCCGATGACGATGTCCCCTGGTATCTACGCCGGGGAGAAGGCCGCTGGATTGCCGGCGCCGATTTCCTCAAACCCAAACATGTCATACCTACCAGGATACGGCTGGCCTTCGGCCGGGCCATTGGCGGCCGGCAGGTACTTCCGTGGACTGTTGATGATCCGGCCATTGCACGCAGGATGATAGATATCGGTTGTGAGGGAGTCATTTCCAATAAACCTCATGCACTGGGACTGCGGAACGGAGACTGAAATGAAGAATACCGGTGGGTCTGGAGAAGTGACCGGGGACAAACCGGTCAGTGGATTCAGGCAGAAATTGTTCAATCTCATAGGTTGGGTAGCCTTCGGCTTGCTTGTGCCACCGGTTCTGACGATGGCGGGCTACCCACGAGTACAGGACTTCATTACTGGATATCTTGGTACCTGGGGTTCACCTGTCGCCTTGATCGGATACTTCTATGCCCTGCTCTTCCTGCGGGTTTTCTTTGGTTCCGACCAACGCTACACACCGGTTCTGCTGGGTTATGCTCTCAGTTTTGCCTGGTTTTCCTGTGCCTTGGACATAGGATTCATGCAATGGCTATACAAACTTGCCCACCAGGTATCCTTCCTCTCTTTCAATGTCCTGAACCTCGGTGCTGGCATTGCCACTATATTTCTAGCCAACGCCTTGTCCGGCTGGAAAAAAGCCGGCATCATTGCTGACATTGCACTACTCGTTGTCCTGCCTGCCGGAGCGCTTATTGCGGCCGGCATCATCCTGCCACCCCTGTTGGGGCTTCAGCCTTGACCAGGCCTGCATGACAGATGCCGAAGAGGCCGCCAGTCGCGGCGTGGAATTTCTGGAAACAGGCCGCTACGAAGAGGCTGCGGTGGCCTTTGCCGCAGCCTGCCGTTTTGATCCAGGTTCGGCCGACCTGGCCTTCAACCTTGGCCTGGCCCGCCTGCATGACGGCCGCGCCAGGGATGCCCGCCACGCCTTCACCGAGGCGCTTGCTCTGGGTGGCGAGGATGCCGATGTGCTGGCCAACCTGGGCCTGGCCCTCTTCGATCTTGGCCAGGTGAGAGAAGCAGAAGCCATCTACCAGCGCGCCCTGGCCTTGCAGCCCAGGCACCCCGAGGCCCTGAACAATCTTGGCGTGATATTCTTCGGCCGCAAGGACTACACCACAGCCAAGGAACTCTTTGCCAAGGCTGCTGCGGCCAGACCTGGCTACTACGATGCCCTGTTCAACCTGCGGGATGCCTGTGCTGAACTCGGCCTGGAAGACGAAAGGGTAACAGCAGAGGAAGCCTTGAAGCTCCTTGAAGACGGATAAGGAACCATTTGCTGGCAGCGGGGAGGGAGCCTCCCTGCCCACTTCCCGGGAGATTCACCAACCGGGGTTACTTCTCCACGAAGATCCGTGCGGGATCCATGGAAAACCCTTCCAGAACCGTTGAGCTCACCATCTTTTTGGTCCAAGGGACTTCATACAACTCACCCTTGCCGAACTTTCCATCCGGACCAGTGGCATACACGCACAGCCACCTGCCCTGGGGATCTATCACCCAGTACTCCCTGACCCCAGCCCGTTCGTAACGCCTGAACTTGTCGTTCTGATCCCATTTTGATGTAGACGGCGACAGTATCTCCACCACCAATTCTGGTGCGCCCCGGGCATACTTCTTCAGAAGCTTGCCCCGGTCACAGAAGACCATGATATCAGGCTGCACCACCGTGTCCACATCGTCGTCATCCTCATCCCCGTCGGGTATGAGTACATCCAGTGGTGCAACAAGGACCTCGCAAGGTTTGTCATCCAGAAAATCAGAGAATACTCTGAACAAAATCCCAAGTATCCGCTGATGCGTCACACTCGGTGCGGCCATGGCCATTGGAACCCCGTCAATCAGTTCCCAGCGCTCGTCATCCGGCCAGGACACATAATCCCTGTAGGTAAAATACCCTTCATTTTTCAAGGCTGGCTCTCCCATGGATCGGTCTCCTTTCAGTATAAACTCAAAGAAGCCTACGTGCGAGGGATCCGTGGCGCATGCAGTTGGCCGGGCGGGGGATTGTCAGGACTCCGGCAAAGGTTCCAACCTGAACAGCCCGCCGTTGCGTTCGTCGGTCAGAATATATACCAATCCATCCAGGCCAACCCTCACATCCCGGATGCGGCCAAGCTGGCCATCCAGCAGGATATCCTGACCCGCCACAGCATCTCCCGACAGATGGATCCTCACCAGTTTCTGCCCCACGAGGGAGCCTGCCAGGAGATCACCCTGCCAGGAAGGGAAGGCAGTGCCTGTGTAGAAATCCAGTCCCGAGGGGGCTATGGACGGAGTCCAATGGAGCACCGGCGGCTCGATTCCCGGTGCGGTAGGGAACTCGGCAATGCGGGCCCCGGAATAAGCCACACCATAGGTGGTCAGTGGCCACCCGTAATCCGCGCCAGGTTTTACGATGTTGACCTCGTCGCCGCCCTTGGGGCCGTGCTCGGTAAGCCACAACTGGCCGGATCCCGACACGTTTCCCGACCCGCGGGCTGGCTCCAGATCTGGCCTGAAAGCCAGTCCCTGGGCATTGCGATGGCCCAGGCTGTACAACTCGGCCAGATAGCCCCTTCGTCCAGCGAAGTGATTATCCAGCGGTATGGTTCCGTCGTCATTCAGGCGGATCACCTTGCCCGCGGAATCGGCCGGATCCCTGGCCCGGCTCTGGTCGCCCCGCTCGCCGGTGCTCAGATATACTTTGCCGTCTGCACCGAAACGTATGCGTGAACCAAAGTGGACCCGTGCGCTGCTGCGTTTCTGCATGGTCCACAGGACCCGTATATCCCGAAGGGAGTAGCCATCCAGCCGCCCCCTTGCCAAGGCTGTGGAAGCTCCCCCAGGCCCGGAGGCCGCATAGGTCCAGTACACCAGTCTATTACTCTGGAAATCAGGGTGAAGGGCCAGATCCAGCAGGCCTCCCTGCCCGGAAGACCATACCTCAGGCAAGCCGCTTATTGCCCGTCGGCTGCCATCGGAAGACAGGATAAGCAAACGCCCAGGCCGCTCGCTGACCAGCATGCCGCCATCAGGAAGGAAGGCAACAGACCAAGGAAACTCCAGGCCCTCAGCCAAGCGGACTATGCGGAAACTCTCACCCCCGGCAGAAATGCGGGGGTGCACAACGTATGGGGTACCAGCTTGCCAATTGGTTTGTAGCGCGGTCTGTGCCCCGGACTGGGCAGGCAACCGAGTTGTGGATAAAGAAACAAAGGCCACCAGAAAGATGGTCTGAAATTGCCGATTTGTCATCATCCTGCTCCTTACATTAGCGTTTATATAATGTACAAAGAAAGGACGGGGATACAAAATCGGCCCTCACACGGGCTCAACCGCCTGCATACTGCGGGATCTTCAGTCAGAGGTACAAAGAGGTTCCAGGAGGGCAACTATCCTTCCAAGGGGCTGGATATCGTCATCATCAAACGAAGACAGGTGCGTGGAGTCTATATCCAGAACGGCAATTACCGTGCCGGACTTGATCAGGGGAATGACGATCTCGCTCCTGGACCGGGAATCACAGGCTATGTGCCCGGGAAAAGCTTCGACATCAGGCACCACCACGGCCGCCTTTCCGGTCGCTGAGGCAAGGCACACCCCATGCCCCTTGAGAACCTGGCAGGCTACCGGCCCCTGATACGGCCCGACATGCAACTCGTCCGCACCAGTCACAAAGTAGAAGCCGGTCCAGGAATGATGCCTGAGCTTGGCATGCAACAGGGCGGCTATGGTGGCCATGCCCGCAACAAGGTCGGGAGATTTTTCACGTATCAAGGGTTCAAGTTGTTTGTAAAGCCTTTCATAGGCTGCGGAACGTTTCGGGTCGACCATGCTTTGCCATCCTTTTCCCGGCCACAACCGCAGTGTCTGCCATGGCCGGATTTTCTGCTAGGGACGCACGAGGCTGCCACGCCAGCGGTTTATACCACCAAAATCGGATACATTGGTATACCCCATCCTGGTCAGGGTCCTGAGTGCCGTGGAGGATCGGTTTCCGGAGCGGCAATACACAACAATGGGCCTGGACTTGTCCTGCTCCCTGAACATGGAATCCAGGGCGTCAAAGGGGTTGAGAACCGCTCCTGCTATGTGGCCCTGGTCGAACTCCGCCTGGGTGCGGACATCCAGCAGCAGTACATTGGCTTTTTCATCAGCCAGAAGGGCGGCAAGATCCTCATACGCCAGGCTGGCAGGCAATTTGGAGGATTCTGCAACTGGATTCCCGACGGCTGACACCTTTTCATCGCCCGCCGCTTCTGCTGAAGGTGCTGCGGCAACACATGATACTGTCAGTATCAGGACGACCAGCACGGGAAAATATCGTTCAAGTGCTTTCATGACTGAAAATATCATACTTGTGCGACCCCCGGGTCAAGTCAAGGAAGGAGGTTCCTGGCGGAATGGCTATCAGGCAAACAAAAAGAGTTGGCCTGGAGGTTTCACCGGACAATGGCAATGCTTCTTGTCATCTTTGAGGCTTGCCAAGGAGCCGGAAGAAATACATACTGGAAAGCCTATGATTACCATTACCATCGACGGACAGCTACAATCCGTTCCTGAAGGCTCTACAGTTCTTGATGCTGCACGCATCGCAGGCATTGATATTCCGACCCTCTGCCATATCGACGGGCTGGAACCCTACGGTGGCTGCAGGCTATGC
>JAVEXH010000178.1:0-6136 GCA_034004175.1 Spirochaetia bacterium | reverse complement strand
AGGAGGCAAGAATGAAAAAGGCGTTAGCTATTGTCATGATCATCGCCATGGCCATCCCGGTGTTCGCGGCCGGGCAGAACGAGGCACCCGGTACTCCGGCATCTCCCTCGGCCACTACAGCCCCCGCAGCGGCTTCCGCAACTGCGCCCATCAAGATCGGTGCCACCTGGCCTTTGGGTGACATCACCGGCAAGCAGGGCAGCATGGCTGCCCAGCAGGCAGTGGATGAGATAAACGCTGCCGGTGGTCTTCTGGGTCGCAAACTGGAGCTGATCGTCATCGACGATGAGCTGAAGGCCGACAAAGGAGCCGCAGCCATAGAGAAACTCGTGACGGTAGACAATGTGGATGTGCTCATGGGTGGCATGGCTTCCGGTGTTGCCCTTGGCCAGATTCCTACCATGAAAAAATACGGCAAGGTGGTCATTGCCACCGGTGCTGCTTCATCAACAGTGGAAAATGCCCTTGGTGCCGATGCAAACTGGTATTTCCACCTGCATCCGTGGGATTACAATCAGGGTGCTTCATACGCCCAGGGCTGGGACGAGATCCAGAAAAAATATTCAACGGTGAAGATCAGCAAGCTTTTCCTTGCCTACGAGGAAGGTGCTTTCGGCAAGGCTTCCTTTGATCAGACCAAGGTCCTTTTCGGAGCAGAAGGCCGCTACCAGATAGATGGTGCTCCCTTCAAGAGTGCTGCCCAGGGTGGTGGCGACTATGCTGCAGTCCTGGAAGCTGCCAAGCAGTTCAAGCCTGACCTGTTCATCTGGGCCGGTTATGATGCCGATGCCCTGCCCTTGCTGGAGCAGTCAAAAGCCATGAAGTTCAGCCCCGGCATCTATCTTGGTGCACCCCCCGGATGGCCGGCCGATTTCGGCAAGTCCCCCCTGGCCAACAACGTGATGTTGTACGGCATGTGGGCTCCTTCCATCAACGATGTAAGCCCGGTAAGCAAGAAGTTCTATGATGGTTTCGTGGCCAAGTACAGCACCGAGCCAGCTACCTATTTTGCACCCCTGTCGTACTCGGCGGTCTATGTGTTTGCGGATGCCGTCAAGCGTGCTGGCTCAACCGATACCACTGCGCTCATCACTGCCCTCAAGGCCACCAGCTATGAATCCCCGCTGGGTCAGACCATAAGCTTCAGTCCTTCCAAGGTCATCCCGAACCAGGGTATCCGGAACCAGAAGATCCTGCAGTGGCAGAAGGGGCGTCAGGAAGTGATCTGGCCCTTCGAATCAGCAACCGCCCAGCCTGTCTATCCCTTCCCTGCATGGTAATGCCGAAGTTGATAATACCTAGTGCGATAATGCCGGGCATGGTGCAGGATAATTGATAATAGCCGTCGGCCGCAGTGCGGCCGGCGGTTTACTTTAAACCAAAGGTAAGCAGATGGCGAACAAACGGAATACGGCGATACTCGTCGGACTGATTACAGTGGTGCTTGTCGGGATACTATTCTGGCGGCCTACCGTACTGATCTACGGCCTGCAGGCAGCGGGGCTCTACGCTTCCATAGCCATTCCCATGGGCTTGATACTGGGTATTGTCCATATCGTCAACCTTGCACACGGCGAGTTGATGATGCTGGCAGCTTACCTGACCTACATGGTCTGTTCGGCTCTCGGTCTGGATCCGTTTATGGCCATGATACCGGTTGCAGCTGTTACCGCAGCTTTCGGGTTTGTCATCTACCGGTTGACCATACGCCAGGCCATAAAGGCCCCGGAACTGAACCAGCTCATCCTGACCTTCGGTCTTGCCATAGCCTTCAGCCAGATTGTAAACCTCATGTTCACCTCCCAGCCACGCAAGCTTTCTTTCGGTTATGTCTCGGCATCCATGGATATTGGTGAACTTACCTTCGGAACCTTCAATTTTGTCTTTGTCCTGGTGGCTGTACTTATGGTTGTGGGACTGAAACTGTTCCTGACCAGGACCACGGCAGGCAAGGCTGCCCTGGCCGTAGGACAGAACCCGAAAGGTGCTGCCATTGTCGGCATAGACGTGGACAAGACCTATGGCTTTGTCTTTGCCCTGGCCAGCGGCATGGTCGGTTTGATGGGAGCCATGTTCATAACCCGGTCATCCATCTTCCCGGCGGTGGGAAGCCCCTTCACCATGAAAAGCTTCTGCCTGGTAGCCATGGCAGGAATAGGCAACATACCCGGTATCCTGGGGGCCTCGGTGCTCCTGGGCATTTCGGAGAATTTCCTCAAGGCCTTCCGGTCCACCCGGGGCTGGTCTGACATCGTATTCTTCGTACTGATCCTCGTGGTCATTCTGGGACGCTCGGTCAGGGGGAAAAAGGCATGAAAACAGACAAATCATATCTGGTGGTGGCCGCCCTGGCTGCCGTGGTGATTGCCTTTCCCGCCTTTCTGGGAGCGTATCCGCTCAATGTGGCCAGGAGTATCATGACCTACATGGCCCTTGCCATAAGCTGGGACATGCTCCTCCGTTCGGGCCAGATTTCCTTTGGCATAGCGGGGCTGTTCGGACTCGGTTCATACGCTTCGGCTCTGGCTGTCCTGCGGGGTGGGATGGATCCCTTCCTCAGTATAATTTTTGCAGCCTTGTTTGCCGGAGCAGTGGCCTTTGCCCTTGGCTTTGCCATCCTCAGGCTGCGGGCCATCTATTTTTCAATCACTACCCTTGCCTTGATGGAAATCTTCAAGATTTCCATCCATAACCTCCACGATTTTTCGGGTGGCCCCGAAGGGGTCGTACTGCCTTCAACCATCTTTGGCGGCAATGCGTCGGCGCTCTATTGGCTGTGCCTGGCTGGTCTGTTCATCACCATTGGCACCTCATGGTACTTCGAGAAGAGCAAGCTGCACCTGGCACTTACGGCCATCCGCAACGACGAGATCAGCGCCCGGTCCAGCGGTGTCAACATTTTCAAATACCTGTTGATTGCCTTCGTAGTCACTTCGACCATACAGGGCATGATGGGTGCCATCCAGGTTCAGTCCTATGGTTTTGCCACACCGGACAGTTCCTTTGATGCCAACTTTACCCTTCTGCCCCTGGCCATGGCCCTGCTTGGCGGCATCCACAGCACGATGGGTCCTATGGCTGGTGCCGTGCTGCTTGGCCTGAGTTCGGAGTTCCTGAAACTGCGCATGCCCTACGGACATCTTGTGGTCTATGGCGTCATCATCATCATTGTCATCCTGTTCATGCCCCAGGGCTTGCTGGGCATGTGGCGTCAGGCACGGCGGAGTGCGAAGAGAACCCCGGTATCTGCCCGGGAAGCAGGCGTGCCGGCCCGGGAAGCTGACGCGCGGGGCGGGCAGAAGCAAGGGGTACAGAAATGAGCAAATTATCAACCCTGGGCCTTACCAAGGCCTTCAGCGGTCTGGTAGCCGTGAACAATGTCTCCTTCAACATGGAAGAAGGGGAGATACTCGGCATCATTGGCCCCAATGGCGCCGGCAAGACCACCTTCATACATCTGGTCTCGGGCATACTCATGCCCACTTCCGGGAGCATAACCTTCAAGGGCAAGGATATCAGCTACGCTCCTGCCCACCTGCGCAGCCGCCTGGGCATAGCCCGTACCTACCAGCTCATACATCCACTTGAGAACCTGAAGGTTGTGGAGAATGTGATGATAGGTTCGGTCTTCAGCCGGGGCAAGAGCCTCAGGGAAGCCCGCCGTGCAGCCCATGAGATCTGTGCAGAGCTCGGTCTTGAGGGGTTGGAGCGTGACACAACACAGTTGTCCATCCTGGAGATCAAGAAGATGGAAATAGCCCGGGCTTTGGCCAACGAACCCGAGGTGCTGTTCCTTGACGAGGTTATGGCAGGTCTGAACAGTGACGAGACCAAACAGATGATAACCACCATCCAGCGCATAGCCACCGAGCGCAGGATGGCGGTAGGTGTCGTTGAGCATGTGATGGGTGTGATCCGCGAACTTACCCAGCGGGTAATCGTTCTTGAAGCCGGGGAGCTCATTGCAGAAGGACCCTATGAAACGGTATCCAAAAATCCGCGGGTGATAGAAGCATATCTCGGAGGCGCTGCATGATACTGGACATAAAGAAACTGGAAACCGGCTACGGCAAGCTCCAGGTGCTGCGCGGGGTTGATCTGACTGTGGGCACTGAGTCCGTAGGACTCTTCGGGCCCAATGGTGCCGGCAAGACAACCCTCATCAATGCCATCATGGGCATGGTAAAGCCCTGGGCTGGCTCGATTGAATTCGAGGGAGCCTCCATAGGCGGCAAGATGACCCACCAGGTAGCCCGCTCGGGCATAGCATTGGTGCCCCAGGAGCGTGAACTGTTCCCGGGTATGAGCGTGGCTGACAACCTTGAACTCGGGGCTGTATACGTACCCAGGGGCAAGCCGAACCTTGCCAGGCAGCTGGAAATGGTCCTGGCCCTTTTCCCCATATTGAAAGAGCGGTACAAGCAACTGGTTGGTACCATGTCCGGCGGCCAGCAGCGCATGGTGGCCATAGGAAGGGCGCTGATGGCCAATCCTTCCCTGCTGATCCTGGACGAACCTTCCCTTGGCCTTCAGCCTTCCATTGTGGCCGAAGTCTTTGACCGCCTTGCCATCCTCAAGAAGGACATAGCCATACTGGTCACCGAGCAGAATGTGCGCGAAAGCCTGCGGGCCATAGACCGTGGCTATGTCATGGAGAACGGCGCGGTGGTGATAGAGGATACGGCCGAGGGCTTGGCAAAAAACCCCCACGTCCTGTCGGCGTATCTGGGGATATGACGATGCCTGATGGCAAGACGATCGATGTCAATGGTTGCGCCATGTATTATGTCGAACACGGCCAGGGTCGGCCTGTTGTCCTGGTGCATGGCAATACCGGTTCTTTACGCTGCTGGACCAAGGTGATGGATCTGCCCGGCTGCAGGGTTCTTGCTCCCGAATTGCCCAATTTCGGCAGATCCGGCCATCTGGAGGTGGCCGACATCGACGTTTATGCCGACTATCTTGGTGCTTTCATTGATGAACTGGAACTTGTCAGACCCGTATTGGTCGGGCATTCGCTGGGCGGGGCGGTGGTGATGTCCCTTGCAGCGCGGAAACCGGAACTGGCTGCTGCCCTGGTTCTGATCGACGGGGCAGGTCCGGGAGGCCTGAAGACTCCAGAGGAACACTATCCTGTAATAGAGATGTACCGCACCAACCGGGATTCCATGCGCAAGGCCCTTGCGGCTGTGTGCCCGACACTCAAGGACGAGTCACTCCTTGACCAACTTGCTGACGATGCCATGGTCATGGCCCCCCATGCCTTTGCAGGCAATGTCCGGGCGCTTGAAAAGTTTGACTATCGTGGTCGGACTTCCGGGTTCATCAATCCGGTACTGGTTGTGTGGGGCCGCATGGACCGGATCATAACAGAAGACATGGCCAGGGAAACTGCCGCAGCGTATCCAGCGTCCCGTCTTGAGATACTTGATGATGTCGGCCACTCGCTTATGGTGGAAGATCCAGACAGGTTCAAGACCCTGCTGCTGGAGTTCTTTTCCAGCTTAGAATAGCCCGCACAGCCAGACTGGCCAGGAGATGGCCGGCCGCCTGGGGGACAAAGGGTGCCGAGCCTTGCACGGCCCTGACCCGTTCGCCGTTTACCATCTGTCCCGGCAGGCTGCCATCCGCAGGCAGGGCCGGGGCTACAGGAGGCTCGTCTGACCATACGCACAGGATGGCCTTGTCCAAGGGTTGGCCATAGCCAAGTCTCCGGAGCCTCTGCCGTACTTTCTGGGCCAGAGGGCAGCCTGCACTGTCCCACAGCGAGCCGGCCCTGAGCCGTTCGGGGGCCAGACGCCCTGCAGTGCCCATGCTGGTGGCAAAAGGCAGGCCACGGCGCAGCAACTCCGCGATGAGGTTCACTTTTGGGTTGAGGGTATCTATGCAATCCAGATAATAATCGCAGTTCTCGGGGATACTCCGGGCCGCTTCGGCTCCGCGGACAAGGGAATCCAGCTTCTGAATGTGGATACCGGGGTTTATCTGCAGGGCGGTTTCGATGAAGACGTCTGTCTTGGCCCTGCCGATGGAATCATGATAGCCGAAGTACAATCGGTTCAGGTTTGATTCCTGCACCTCGTCAAAATCCACAACCACCAGATTGCCCACCCCGACCCGTACAAGATCCATGGCG
>JAVEXH010000002.1:0-29778 GCA_034004175.1 Spirochaetia bacterium | reverse complement strand
TGGTATCCATGGTGTACAGGATATGTGCAGTTTGCTGGTCAGAAACGGCAAACCATTCCTGATAGAAGCAGGTCATTGGGCACGTCCCAACGTACTTGACCGAATCATTGGACATCTTCCAGCGGCACGGGCAGCATTGATGATGAAACAAGGACGAGTCGGTCTTCTAGGTAATCCCTTCCCGGGTATGGGTGATTTTTATGTTTCTGCCGAACGCCTCGAATCCACGATCGGTGCCTGTGTAACTCCATTGACTCAGAATGTACTGGAAGAAAATCTATCGGCAATAACACCTGAGGATATTGAGAAAGAGATTGCTCATGACCTCCAATTATTCAAGCAAATAGATCTTGACCAATCCGCCCACAGACGCTCTGTCTGGCTGGGGTTGGCCTTGAGGCGTTGGATGAAGAATGAAGATCTTTCAGCTTTTACCTTCAATTTCCAGGACATGGAAAAGAGACTCGGATACCCAACCGTTCCATTCCTGGAAGCCAGTAAAGCAATGGCGCGGGGGGTTGGATACGCAGGAGAAGGCGACGTATTGACAGCCATGCTCGTTGCAGCTATGGCGTGTATGCATCCAGATGTATCATTTACAGAAATGTTTTGTCCTGATTGGGAAAATAATTCAATATTCCTCAGTCACATGGGAGAGTTGAACTGGGCATTGTCGGATGTCAAGGCATCGATCAGGACCATGGCTGACTATACCTACAGTGCTACGGATGTACCAGCGTTCCTGACCGGTCGATTCAAACCAGGAAACATCGCGCTTATCAACCTTACCCCAGCTGGTGAATCCGGATATCGCATGATAATCATTCCTGCAAGCATATTGCCAATCGATGGTGAAGACAGAATGGAGGCTTCGATACATGGGTGGTTTAAACCCTCACTACCGATAGCCGATTTTCTTACCAGTTACAGCAACTATGGAGGAACACACCATCTTGCTCTCGTTTACGATCCATCGTTGGAAACTCTCAAAAATTTTGCCACCCTTATGGGATGGGAGACGATTGTCATTGAATAAAAGGAACTGCTATGAAAATCAGTAAAGAGATACGGGATCTTGTTCTCAAAGAGCTTGGAGAACATAGAAAATTGAGTGTTACAGAAGTGGCCGAACTGATTGATGTGTCTGATGCTACCGTAAGAAGACTTTTTGTAAGGCTTGAGGAAGAAGGGTTGGCTATTAGGGTTTTTGGAGGTATACAGACACCTCGTACTGAAAAAGCGGCCTATTCGTTCACTGCCTCCGCCATCCTGAGAACGAAGGAAAAGGTAGCAATCGGCAACCTTGCTGCACTTGAAGTATCATCAAATGACCAGATTTTTCTTGACTCAGGAACTACAGTTCTTGAGATGGCCAAAGCTCTTGTACGGCGCCATGAAATGCATCAACTTGAAAATATCAAGGTTCTAACCAATTCACTTGTTTTAGCCGAAGTACTCATGCCGTATTGCAAGGTGGTCTTGATTGGTGGAGATCTGCGCATGGAGCGAAAAGATGTTTGTGGTTTTATCGCAGAAGAGACTCTGAAGCGCTTCCATGTCCGCAAAGCCTTTCTCGGGTGTGATGCATTGCATTTTGAACGGGGACTGATGACAACCGACGAGCAGACAGCCCGTATGAATGAAATAATAATCCAGAATACATCTACTATCTATATCCTCACTGATGCATCAAAAATCGGAAATACCTCATTTGTAAGTTATGGTCTTCTTGAAAATGTGGACACTTGTATAGTTGACAACGGCATATCGCTTCAGGATCGTGAAATACTTACAACAAAAGCCAAACGATTACTGATAGCTGAATATTCCGAAACACCTGAGGAACTACAATGAATCCCAATACAGAGCATGCAACCATGAGCTCATCTTTGAACGAAACTGCCAGAATTAAAAATCTCATTGAATCGATGTCACTTGAAGAGAAAATTGGTCAACTGATGCAACTTGATGGGCGTCAAGGATATCTTGAACTCATCAAAAAGTATCATGTCGGCTCTTTGCTTCACATCAATGGTGAAGATGCAGATGAAGCGATCAAGGCATCTCTTGATTCGCGTATAGGTATTCCGGTCCTACTGGCAGACGACGGCATACATGGGCATTCTTTCTGGTCTGGAGCTACAATTTTTCCGACTCAACTTGCCATGGCATGTAGTTGGAACACCGACCTACTGGAACAAGTGGGCCGGGTAACCGCACTGGAAATGCGTGCAACTGGTTTGAAGTGGACTTTCAGCCCTGTGCTCTGTCTGGCACGTGATCTTCGATGGGGCAGAATCGGAGAGACTTTTGGCGAGGATCCATTGCTAATCGGAAAACTTGGATCGGCAATGATCCAAGGATACCAAGGGGCCGGATTAGCTGACCCCGATTCAATATTGGCTACAGCGAAGCATTTTGCAGGTTACTCGGAAACCGTAGGCGGTAGAGATGCGTCTGAGGCAGAACTGAGTCATCGTAAACTAAGATCTTACTTCCTGACACCTTTTGAAACTGCCGTACAGACAGGTGTGATGACCTTCATGACTGGGTACCAATCAATAGATGGCATCCCGAGTACTGTCAATGGATGGTTATTGACTGATGTACTCAAGGTGGAATGGGGATTCAAAGGCATCGTAGTTACAGACTGGAACAATGTTGGGTACCTGGTAAATAATCAGAAAATATGCGCCAATTTTGCCGAAGCAGCTGCTCTGGCTATCAAAGCGGGTAATGATATCATCATGGCCACACCTGAATTTTTTGAAGGCTGCAAAGACGCAATTGCCCGTGGGCTACTCACTGAAGAAGAACTCAACACAGTAGTTACCCGCGTACTGAGCTTGAAAATCAAATTGGGATTATTTGAAAACCCAGGCCTCAGCAACAAGAAAAATAGTAAAACGATCATTGGTTGTACCAGACACCGGGAACTTGCACTTAGAGCAGCGCGTGAAAGCCTGGTATTATTGAAAAATGAAACCATACAGGAAAAGCCAATGCTGCCTCTTGATACAACAGCCACACAGAAGATCGCCATAGTAGGACCGAACGCTGATGATCCCCTCGCGCAACTTGGCGACTGGAGCCTGGGAAGCGGTCAAATGTCCGGCCCTAGTGGCCCCATGCATCCAAGAGAAACCATAATTACCGTACTTGATGGAATCAAAAATTTGCTACCCGCAGGTTGGACAATCACCAACCCAGAGAATGCGGATATCATAATTGCTGTTGTAGGGGACAACCTGAAGTACATCGGAGAGGGCAAAAGCACCGCAACCCTTGAGTTGCAGGATGGACAGGTTGAGTTGCTGCAAAACATCGCGACACTCGGCAAGCCTTTGATCGGAGTATTGATAAACAGCAAGCCGCTGGTATTACCTCAATCCCTCATGCAGGCTTCTGCACTGCTTGAAGCATTCAATCCTGGAATGGAGGGTGGAACCGCAATAGCCGAGGCACTATTCGGTACGTTGAATCCATCAGGCAAATTGACCATCAGCTTCCCTAAGCATTCCGGACAACAACCAATTTATTACAATGCAGTACGCGGCCAGCATGGGAATAGCTATGCAGATCTGTCTCAGGAACCGGCATTCTCCTTTGGTTTTGGTCTAAACTATTCTTCATTTTCCATCGGTACTCCGGAACTCGAAAAGAGCCTTGTCACAAGAGATGAAACGATAAAGGTAATGGTTGATGTTACCAACGAAGGTAACCGATCCGGAGTGGAAATTGTACAACTTTATGTTGAGGATGAGGTAACTAGTTCTACTTGGGCACAGCGCGAACTGAAAGCCTGGAAGCGGGTTCGATTGGAACCCGGTCATAGTTCGAAGATAACCCTTAGTCTACAGGTATCTGACCTCTGGATCATCAATGCCTCAGGCAACAAGGTAGTTGAGTCTGGTAGGTTCAGAATACTGGTCGGCAATTCAAGCAGGGATGCAGACCTGAAAGAAACCTGTTTGACCGTCCAGTAATCTGATGATTACCCGGGATTGGTCCTTAGGACTTATCCCGTTCCTCCCAGGTTTTTCTGACATTATCGTACACTGAATCCGGAATTTCTGGTGTCCCCAATGAACATTGCGGAGCCAGGTGACCATTGGCAATATCCGGATTCGTGCAGAATGTATCGTTACGATAGAAATCACGATCACCCGGATTCCTGAAATCAGGCATATCATACGGTTTGTTACCGTCACATATCGATTTATAAGCGAGTATACCAGGAACAGCCATGTCCAAAGCCTGATACACATCAATGGATTCCGAGCCTTCCGGTCTACCGAGAATTTTTTGTATAAAATAATGAACAGGAAAGAAATCGCTACCACCATGCCCGGCAGTTGATCGTGAGAGAGCTGTATCAACAGCCCGTTTTGGCCTGTAACTCGTTGCCATCTCGGTCAATGATGCGCCTTCTTCGAAAGCATAAATACGTTCTATGCCCCCATCCCACCGATCAGTTTCCATCATACCTTTTGTACCGTACAATGAATACCAGATTGATGAAGGCTCCCTTTTCAGATAACCATGCAAACTTTTAACGACCGCTTTGTTATCCATTTGCATGACAATCAATCCGGAGGTTCCACCTGGAAAACCATATTTTGCCATATTTGCGACATTGGGAGTTTCATACCCCGTGATACGAGCTGGCCTTGTACCAGTAATACTGATGATAGGGCCAAGGCTATGGGTGCAGTAATACGTTGAATAAAGCCTGTTCCGCCAGTGGTTTCTATCACCATAGGTTATCGAAGGCCAGATTGATTCACAATCGTGGATATACTCACCTTCCCCATGGAGGAACTCTCCAATCCTTCCTGCCCTATACAATTTTTTCATTTCCGTAGTTGCCGGAAAATAACAATAATTTTCAGCATATGCGTATACTTTGCCACTTCGTTCCACTGCCTCTACCAGAGCAACAGCCTGAGATAGCGTTTCCACCGGCAAAACCTCACTTAGGACATGACGCCCGGAGTCCATGATCTTTATCGCAAAAGGTGCATGCTCATTGGCATAATTTGCTAGTACAACAGCATCCATATCATGTTCCATGAAGCTATCAAATTTTTCATAAAGTGATATTTCTTGACCATGCAAAGAGGATTCTTTGGAGCACGCATCCAGAAGGTCTTTTGCCTTGTCACAGATTGCGACAAGTTTGGCATCCGGATGCTGAGCCAGCACCTTGATCATGCTCATGCCTCTGAACGCTCCAAACACACCGATCTTTATTTTCTTGCTCACAGTAATGCTCCTGGTAGAAAAATTATTCCTTGATTGAGCCTACCATCAACCCGCTCACGAAATACTTTTGCAAAATTGGGTAGATGAAAAATACTGGCATGATCGTAATGATTGTTATTGCTGTTTTAAGTGATTGCAGGGAGATTGATGTAACATTCAGGCTACGCTTCGCCTGTTCGATGGATTGCGATTGCGACATCAAATAATTGTACAAAATATATTGCAAAGAATAGAGGTCTGGTTTCATGTAATTGTATATCTGGACATCGACAAAAGAATTCCATTGACCGACAAAAGTAAACAGTCCTACCGCAGCCAATACAGGAGTACTCATGGGGATGATCAACTTCAAGAATATCTGGATTTCATTAGCACCTTCCATCAAGGCAGATTCTTCAAGACTGGCGGGAATACTTTCCATATAGGTGCGTATAAGGATCATGTTGAAGACACCAACCATATTCGGAATTATGTAAACCAGGAAATTATTGGTAAGCCCGAGAGATTTGATCAATAGATAGGTTGGGATGAGGCCACCTGAGAAATACATAGTCAGCGTGAAGAAAATTCGGAAAAATCTGACCCCGATGAGATGTCTCTTGGATATGGCAAACGCTGCTGCAGAAGTCACCATAAGCATTGTCAAGGTTCCAACCACGGAACGGGCCACAGAAATGAAAATGCCGTTTATGATGACCGGATTGTCAAATATAACCTTGTATGAATTCAAGGTAACGTGCCGAGGCCAGAGCATCAAGCCGGATTTGATGTAAGCAGGATCGCTTATCGAGTAAAATAATATATAAAGAAAAGGATAAGCCATGACAATGACTATCAGAATCATGAGAATGGTGTTGAAAAAATCAAAGAGGAAAGATCCCAGGTGAATTCTTTTCATAGGATGGATCTCGATGTAAGCTTTTTAGAGACCGTATTGATCGTGAAAAGCAACAGGATGCTGACAACCGTCTTTATGATCCCCACTGCGGTGGCATAGGAATAATTCATCAATTTTATTCCATATCGATAAATGTACATATCAAATACCTCCATGGTTGGCCTGTTGGTTGGATTTGTAAAAACAAAATACTGATCCAGACCCGAATTCAGGATCCAGCCACTATTCATTATGAACAGAACCACCAATGTGGGTATCATATAGGGAATAGTAATATAAATAGCCTTCTGGTATCTATCTGCACCGTCAATGGAAGCAGCCTCATACAATTCCGGTGGAACATTACTGATGGACGCAAGGAAAATTACACTATTGTATCCCAATGAATTCCAGATATTTACCAGTACTATCAAAGCCCAGGAATATTTTTTATCACCGAGTATATTAAGACCTTCCTTCAATACCCCCAGTTCAACAAGGAAAACATTGATAGCCCCCGATGATACAGAGAAAAGCGAGTAGACAACAGAATACAGGATGACCCAGGACATGAAGTACGGAAAAAACGTAATTATCTGTACTGCTTTCTTGGCCTTAGCCCATACAATTTCTTTTATCAACAAGGAAAAAACAAAGGAGATGGAAAGTCCCCCGAATAAGCTCAGCATATTCATAACCAGTGTATTCCTGATTATATTGAAAGCATCACTCGTCTCTCTGAAAAAAATCCTGAATTGCTCAAGTCCAGTCCACTTCCCGGAAAAAAAGGAGAACCCTATCTGATAGTCGGAAAACGCAATAAACCAGCCAGTAAGAGGAACATAAGAAAAAATCAGTGTTAAAACAAAAGCAGGAAGCACGAGCATCAACAGATATCTCTGACGTATCAGTTTACCCAAGAAGCCTTTCCTGAAAATCATCGAGTTGTATGCCACAAGACCATCCTTACCTGCTTTAAAACAGGCGCGGGTACACGCTTCGTGATCCCGCGCCTGAAACATTGATCTAAACCCTATTCAAGGGAACCCTTATTCAAGCCCGGATTTGAGCTCGGTATAAATTCTGTTGTACTCATCTATGACTCTCTGGGCATTGAGTTTCTTGTAGTCTTCCATGTACTTTGCATACAGGGAATTGTACTCGGCTTCCGTCTCCGCAGTAATCAGAGCTGCGGCAGCCTGAACCCTGAATTGGGTCACCTTCTGGTTAAGCATTCCCAGTTCACTGGATGGATCGATAACTACCCTGGCAGCCAATCCTACAGGAGCTGACACACCAGTTTCAAGCCAGTATTCCAGGGAATTCTTCCAACCAAGTTTTTCATACGCTTCCCTCTGGCGATCGGTCAGGGAAATCTCATCTCTGAAGTTAGGATCCATAAGAAGGTTGTATGCTTGTCCATCTGCAGCAAAGGTTTTCGCAGCACCAAGGAAGCTGAAAATATTGAAGCCATTCTTCTCGGCATACTCGGGATCGCTATTGATTCCCTGGATGAAATCTTTTGTCGGAACGCGCTTGCCATTCTCGATGGTATAATGGATTCCCTCTACGCCGCTCTGCAGAAGAATCTGTCCTTCCTCAGAGGTAGCCCAGTCTATGAGAGCAAAAAGACGTTCCGGATCCCTTGCATTCCTGGTTATGATGTAAGAATCGAAGGGCCTGGTGATTTCTACACGTATCGGACGTTTCTGATTTTCTGCTGCCTGTGTATTACTCCGGATAGGCATGTTGATGTACTGCATGTCTTCGTTGCCGGAATTAATGAGTTCGCTGTTGGCTCCTCCAGCAAGCCAGAGAGCGTACCACACACTCAAAGCCCGGCCTGAATTAAGCTTTTCAGCAACCTGGGTACCAAAGTCAGTGAAACATTCCTTGTCAAGCAGCCCTTCACGATACAGACGATTGAAGAACCGGAAGTTTTCCTGCGTATACTTGTTCAGGAAGAAATCCTCAAACCGTTGCTCTGTATTGTTCCAGCAGGTAGACATATTATCACCTGTATCAATAAAGTCGCCACCTTTTTCGAGCATTACGAATAGACCGGTCATACCCCAGGACTCGGCCAGTGGAACTACCATGCCGATTGTCTTCTGTCCATTGGTCGTCGGATTATCTTCCAGGCCTTTTTTCAGGAAGGCAACATAATCATCTTCTGACAGAAGGTTAGGCCATCCCTGCTGTTCATGTACATCAGTCCTGACACCAATATCATTTATATCGAGTCCTACCTCGAATTGTTGCGGCTCAAGCCAATCCCAGTTGAATATCTTACCATCCCCAGTTAACCGCCAGTAGGGAGTCTGCTCCTTGAAACGTTCCTTGAAGTACTTGGATTGGTCTACATAACCATCCAGAGGTAAAGCAGCTCCGGCTTTGATGTACTTTGCCATCATATCCAAGCCCTCGATCCTGAGGATTTCTGGATAGTCGCCCGCAGCCAGCATAATATTCATGCGCTCCTGAGCATCCGCGGTCATGGAGATGAATTCAAACTCGATATTGAATTTATCCTTGATAACCTTGCCAATAACTGTCTCGCCGCTCTTTTGTACCGTTGCAAGGGCGCCATTATACAATATTGGCACAGTATACAACTCATCAGCAGCGACTTTTCCGGAAGACTCTTTTCCACCAGCGCCAAAGGCGTTTACGGTGAGAAGGACCATGGCGAATACGGCCAATGCCCCCCTGACGATACGACTGGAATACATCAAGATTACGCTCCTTCTGCATACATGATTGACTACGATGGTATCATATACACTGAAAATGAGTACTGTCAACATTATTTGCCTATATTGAGCATTTTTATTGATTAAAAACAGCGTCTTTTATCCATTTCAAGCGATGTTGCTTTAGTTCATTGTGGGTATAAGTCTTTTTCTACAAATAGACAGGGCATTCTTCCAGCAGGATATGTAACAAATCGTCATTAACCGTAAATTCTACAACTTGCTATTCAGTATTTTGTGGGATATAAGCAAACAAGGAGAAAATGCTTATGCCACTACTGGATATGCCCCTGGACGAACTAAAGAAATATAGTGGAAGGAATCCCCGCCCTCATGATTTCGACGTATTCTGGAACAAGGCCCTGAAGGAGATGCGGGATACTGATCCAAACGTACTTATTGAACCAGCTACCTTTACAACACCGTTTGCGGATTGTTTCGACCTTTGGTTTACAGGAGTTCGGGGAGCAAGAATCCATTCCAGATTTCTGCGACCGAAAAAAATCGAAAAACCGATACCCGCGGTTCTGCAGTTCCATGGTTATACGGGAGACTGCGGTGACTGGTCGAGTAAACTGGCCTATGTAGCCGCTGGGTTCGCAGTCGCAGCTATGGATTGCCGTGGACAGGGTGGTCTTTCCGAGGATGTCGGAGGCATCAAAGGCAACACATTTTCAGGCCACTTCATCCGCGGAATCGACGATGATCCGGACAATATGCTGATGCGGCATATATTCCTGGACACCGCACAACTTGCTGCCATCGTCATGGCTATGCCGGAAATTGATGAAAACCGGATTGCTGCCATGGGTGGTTCGCAAGGGGGTGCATTGACCATAGCCTGTGCATCACTGGAACCACGCATCAATCGTCTGGCTCCCTTCTATCCTTTCCTGTGCGACTACCAACGAGTCTGGGAGATGGATCTTGCAAAAGACGCCTATGAAGAGCTTACTACCTACTTCAGACAGTTCGACCCACTCCATATACGGGAAAAAGAAATTTTCACCAAACTTGGCTACATAGACTTGCAACATCTATCCAGGTGGATAAAAGGGAAGACCATTATGGCAACCGGCCTGATGGACACTATCTGCCCACCATCAACCCAATTTGCCATGTACAATAAAATAACTTCGGAAAAACAACTGGTGCTTTATCCAGATTTTGGACACGAGGGGCTACCTGGATTTGATGATGCGATATTCACTTTTATGCTAGGCATGCTGGGTTCGGAAGCCTGAGTCATCCTTATTCACGCAGTTACAGTAGCTCGGTCCTTTTACTGTCGATCAGAACGGTCACAGCTCCCGTATTTTCTCCCACACCTCCGGCAGCACCGGAATACCGTTCTCCAGATTTTCCATACGCGTCAGATAAGCCCGCTCACCGGGGTACCGGATTTCAGCTCCGTCATAGGCAGGTATGGAGGCCTTCACATCCTCCAGTACTGTGTCGATTACCTGGTCGGTGAATTCCGGTGTGTTGAAGTGCCCCGGAGCTATGGCGATGAAGACTTGCGTCAGACAGTATTCGTTGGTGCTCCTTTTACCTATTTCTGTTGATGTAGAACCTGCGGACAGTATGGATGCTATGAGGTCAAGGGCTATGGACATGCCCGAGCCTTTCCAGAAGCCTATGGGAAGCACACGCCGGGTTTTTTCTATCTCTGCAGGGTCGGTGGTCAGTTCGCCGGCAGTGTCATAGCCACCGGGCAAAGGCAACTGCTTACCCTGGAGCCTGGTTTCTTCCAGCTTGCCATACGAGAACTGGGCCATGGCCATATCCACCACCACATGCTGGCCATTGCTTTTCGGTACTGCCAGCACAAAGGGATTGTTGCCTATCCTGTTGTCTTTGGCTCCCCAGGCAGGCATGTTTGGCAGGGTATTGGTCCAGCAGATGCCTACGCACCCCGCGTCTGCCGCCTGCCAGCCATAGGCTCCGCCTCGCAACCAGTGATTGGTGTTGGCCATGGCCACGAGGCCTATGCCATGAGTTCCGGCCAGAGCCACCGCACGGTCCATGGCAATTCGGGCATTCAGGTTTCCCATGCCCAGGTTCCCATCCCAGCGTTCGAAGGCTCCCAGAGCAGAGACGGGAACCGGCTTGGCGTCCACCTTGATGAGGCCCTGATCGATGGTGGCTATGATGCGGGCAAACCGGTTCACACCGTGGGAATACACGCCGTCCAGGCTGGCTGCAGTAAACATGGCGGCTGCTTCCCGGGCGTCGACCTCAGACAAGCCCCGGCTTGCCAGTACCCGCTCGAACTCACGGGTCATGATTTCGTGTGGTATGCGCATGGGGACTCCTTCAATGAGATTCTATTGGATGGCTTGCCCGGTAGTCCGCCAGTATCTGGTCGGCCACCCAGGTGGTATTCACAGCAGCCTGCAGATCAGCCGGGCTTTTGCCCAAGCCACGCAATTCATCCACTATGGTCTGTATGTACGGCATTCCCAGATGTTCGGGGGCGGTGAACTGATGAACGGTCAGTTCGGAACCGGACTGAACCGTAACCGGGCCATAGGCCATACCCTCGAAACTGATGGACCCCTTTTCACCGACGATATGCACCGACTCCTCGGAATGATCGCCTACATAACACCACAAGCCGCTGCCGACCACTCCATTGTCAAAACGGAAACTGGCCGAGACAGTATCTTCCACCTGATACAGACCAGCAAGATTGGTGGCCAGACCCTTGACCTCTGTTATCCTGCCGATCAGGAAATCCAGGGCATCCAGGACATGCACAGCCATATCCAGGAATTTCCCGCCTCCTGAAATTGCAGGATCAAGCCGCCAAGGCAGATGACGCACATCCAGATCAGCTGGATCCGGCGGCTGGATCTGCCGGAGTTCCACAAATCTGAGCTCCCCTATCACACCGGAAGCCAGGATCTCCTTCAGCTTGATGAACCTCTCCTGGCCGCGCCGGTAATAGGCAACATAGGCCGGCAAGCCTTTCTCCTTAGCCTTATCCACTACAGCCATACACTCCGCGTGGTTCATGGCCATCGGTTTTTCCATGTACGGAATCTTGCCAGCCTCAAGGCAGTGTATGGCGTACTCCTTGTGGAACTCCGGCGGGACAGGCATATACACGGCATCGATCATCGGATCCGACAGCAGGTCATCCACGGAATCATAGACAACATCGACGCCATGACGCCGGGCAAAGTCTTGTGCCTTCTCTGCATTGCGCCCGTAGATACCGCGGAGCATCGAACCCTTGGCTTTGTACAAGCCAGGCCCGCTTTTCCGCTCGGCCACATCTCCGATACCTATCATTCCCCATCGGACTTGATTCATGCCACCTACTCCTGGTGTATCCATAAAACTCCTCAACAGGACACGACTTGTCCAACGATTATCTATGGATGTGATAAAAGGATTGTAGTATCCAGCACTGCGAGCGTCCATAGCATACGCTCCGCTTTTCTTGACAGGAATGCCCTATGTTTCTATAATTCATTTTAAGGTTGAGATTTACTTGATACATACAATCTCGGGATCAGCCTGATGTACCATTGTACAGACAAGGAAATGGAGTATTGATGATGGATTCCAACGCCTTCCCTTTCAAAACCGTCGGCGTAACCGGAGCAACCGGCACGGTGGCATCTGAGTTCATCCAGATGCTGCTGGCAAGGGCTCAAGGGGTGCAGCGCATCACGGCGAGCTGCCGGAGGCTTGATTCGCCAAAGGCGCGGACCATAGGCACGCTTGACAGAATTGCCCTGGTCGAGGGCGGCATCCTGGATCTGCCGGTTCTTCAGAAGGTCATTTCGGACAGTGAAGTTGTGTACCACCTGGCTGCCTGGCTGGCAAACACGGTGATGCCAGAAACGTATGAAGAGATTTTCGCCGTAAACTGTCTCTCTACAGCGGTGGTAGGCCGTCTCTGCCAGAAGCAGGACAAGCGGCTGATCTTCACCTCGTCACACAGCGTCTACTTTGCTGGCCCCTACAAGGGCCTCATTGCCGAGGACAGCTACGAGTTCAGGTCAGATTTTACCAACTGGATTACAGCCATCAAGGCCAGTTACTACGACCTGGCCGACCGCATCATTGCCGGGGAAACGAAACTTGATTCAGCACTGGAAGACATTACCGGGATGCACCGTGCCACTCCGGCCCCCATGGATCCCCTCATCTACGACAGGGATGAATACCACCTGTACTGCCTGTCCAAACTGCTGGCAGAATCCTTTGCGCTGGATCATGGCGGCGTGGTACTACGGCTGAGCAATGTGTATGGTCCAGGGGACGAGTCCACCCAGGCGGTAGGCGAAGCTTGCCAGAGAGTGCTCAAGGCTGCAGAGGGGGAGCAACTCAGAGTCCGCCAGTCCTTCAAGAAGCTGGTTCCTGCCTATCTGGGCGACATAAACGAAGCGCTTTTCCGTGCCGCAAATCTGGAAATGCCCAAAGGAATCGTTCCGGTGTTCACCATGGCTTCACAATCCACCTACATGCGGGAAGACGAACTGTTGCGGTCAGTGGACAAGGGTCTGCAACGCATACGCGGCTCAGGTGGCCGTACCATAGAAACCCTGGAGCCGGAGGCCGGTCCGCCGGCTTTTACCTACGACCTGTCCAAGCTGAAGACGTATCTTCTGAAAGAGTACATGCTTACACCCTTCGTGGATGGCCTTGAAGCACAGCTTCGCCGGCTCATCCAGACTGGATTCTGAATCCGGCTGCCTATGCGGCTCCGGAAGCACGTCCGGAATTTTGTACTGCAAGGAGACAACATGCCCTACATACCACCAAACAACAGACCGCCCATCGATGAGGCTGTGGAGTTGCTGGCCAAGGAAATCGCCGAGGCGATGCAGGCCGGCAAGGAAACTTCCGAACTTGGCAGTCGCCTGCGGGCGGCATTCATGGCTGTAGCCAGATACATCCGTGATTCCGAATCGGGCAAATCACCGGTCAGCGGAAACAAGGCACAGGCTCTGGCCCAATGCATCCTGGATACAGCCGCCAGTTACGGAATCAAGGGAGGCTGGACCGGCGAACTGAACTATGCGGTAACCCGCCTGCTCCAGGCGGTGCCGTACCAGTTGTACAAAAAAGGCGAGTGGCAGGAGCCTCTGCGTTACTGGATCTATGCAGAGGCTGTCGGGGCCCTTACCAGGACTGCCTGGGATCTGCATGCGGAGTGCGCTGATGACTACATCGGCAATGGATTGTGCGGAGTCTTCATCGATATAAAAGATGAATACAAACGTCGGGTAAACACTGCCTACGAGGCGGCCCAGATACTGAAGAGTGGAGACTGCTACGACTGCACCACCTTCAGGACCCAGCTTGTCCCTGTCTCGGTCAATGGAGTTGCGGGTTATCAGGAAGTAATGCTGCCGCCGCAGAAACTGTAGTAGATCCAAAACTCAACCGGAGATCTGATTCTTGCGATCTCCGGTTGGTTTTACACTTTTTCAAGCAGTGCTGATGATTCCTTGTCAAGGTAGATTGTACAGTCTGGATGGGTCCGCAAAATGGATGCTGGATAATCCGGGCTGATTTCCTTTTCCAGGCAATCACGAACTGCCTCGGCTTTCACTGCCCCCGGTACTGTGCAGATTATGTTCGGAGTGCGCATTATCTGCCGTATGCTCATTGATACAGCCCTGGAAGGTACATCGGCAAGGGTGGGAAACCATCCTTCTCCCATCTGCTGCTTCTTGCATTTTTCATCCAAGGTGACAATTATATATGGATCATCCACATCAAAATCAGCGGGGGGGTCATTGAAGGCCAGGTGTCCGTTTTCGCCAATACCAACAAATGCAAGATCAGGATGATATTTTTTTATCAGCTCATTCATCCGGGATATTTCTGCAACCAGGTCTGGAGCATCACCCTGTATGAGATGGTAATCCTTGATGCCCACCTTGGTTAAAAATCGTTCCTTCAGGTATCTGCGGAAACTGGCCGGATGCTGGTCAGTAAGGCCTACATATTCATCCAGATGGAACATGCGTACCTTGGCCCATTCGATTCCAGGTGCATTGCATAGACTGGACAGAAAATCAAACTGGGAAGCGCCGGTGGCAACGATGATTACTGCATTTCCTTTCGCGGCAATCAAAGCCCTCAGTAATTCCGCAGCTTGATCGGCTGCAGCCTTGCTCGTACTGACTTTGTTTTCAAACACCTTTGTGATCATTCAATTACTCCAATCTTTCACCTTGTAACCAGCTTCATCCAGTATCTTGTTGAACCGTTGGCCGTATTCCTCATAATTGCGGAACCGTGATTCTGCATCGGACTGAACTGACTGGTCGTGGAACACCACCGCCATGTGAGGCTCTATGGAGAAGGCGCCATCATATCCACTGGCCTTCAGGGCGTTGACTATCCTGACCACATCTCCTTGCCCCTCGCCGGGGAAGGTATAGATTTCTGCACCGGTGGACTTTTCATAATAAGCATCTTTGATGTGGACATGTACTATGTATTTCCTGAACCGTTCGTAGAAAGCCCAGGATGATTGTTTGGGATACGGGAATGGCTCAGAAAAATCATTGGTCAGTGGTGGGTTACCGGTATCAAACACCAGCTTGAGTCCAGGCAGCTCATCCAGAAGCCGCTGGCAATGATCCAGACTCATGCCACCATAGGTGTGGCAATTTTCATGAACCGGCGTCAGGCCTGCATCAAGGAAGCGACTGCAGATCTGTCTCAATTTGTCAAAACGCTCAGTATCCCGCTGGTCAAGAGCCCTGCCGTCTGCATCAGCATATACCTTGTAACTCATGATCCGTATCATGGGGATTTCAAGCATCTTCATGCGCCGGACAGCCCTGTCAACGTGTGCAAGAGTTTCATTGAATGGGGCATCGAGGTCGGCACCCCAGTTGGCAATTGTAGAGCCAAGGCAGTTGATATGTATGCCTTCCTTCCCGAGAACGCGTACCACCTCCAGGAATTTTTCTTCCGGCAGATCGTTGAGATTCTGTCCATCCACGGAGCGGGCTTCAATATGTTTCCAGCCCAGCTTCTTTGTAGCCCGGATCTGGCCAGCCAGATCCGATGCTGCCTCATCGGTAAATCCTGAAAGTATCACAAGCCTGCTCCCATCTTGACCATACGTCCTGTGCGGGCACTCTCGTAGATGGCAACAATTATTGCTACAGCCTTGCGGGCTTCCACACCGTCTACCAGAGGTTTACCCTTGCCTGATTCCAGCACCTTCAGGAAATCTTCAAACTGGTGCTGGTGGCCATGAAATCCGATGGCACTTGGATCAGCCGCTCCACCGCCGCTTGTGGTCTTGTTTGCATACTTGCTACGGATCGCATCATCATCCAGCCCGGGTTCCGCGAATTGCCAGGTTGTTATATTTTCTTCCTCCATAATCACACTGCCAGTGGTTCCGGAAATTTCGAGACGCTTCAGGAAGCCTGGATACACAGCAGTCGAACCCTCGACTACGCCAAGGGCCCCATTGGCGTAACGAAGCACCGCCACTGCGGTATCCTCCACTTCTATGCCTTCATGACCTATGGTGGCTGCACAGGATTGCACACTCTCCACCGGCCCCATGAACCACTGGAGCAGATCGATGGCGTGGATCGACTGGTTCATAAGGGCACCGCCGCCATCATATTTCCAGGTACCTTTCCAATCGCTTGAGCGGTAATAGTCATCACTACGGAACCATTTCACATAGGCATCACCAAGGGACAGGCGGCCGAACCGGCCTGTATCAATCTGCGCTTTTATCACTTTGGAAACTTCATGGAACCGGGATGGAAAAATGCCGGACAGGAGGACTCCCTTCCTGTCGGCGGCCTCTATCATCCTGTCGCAGCGCTCAAGGGTAATTTCGATGGGCTTTTCAACGATCACATGTTTCCCCGCCTCGATAGCGGCCAGGGCAGGTTCCAGATGCATACCCGACGGAGTGCATATTGTCACAACCTGCAGATCAGGATCGGCCAGGAATTTTTCAAGGGAATCGTAGGGTCTACCACCATAGGTCGAACCGAAATTGGACGCAGCCCCTGGCCTGTTGTCATACGAGGCCACCAACCTGGCCGTTGGTATTGCCTGCAGGGCCTTTGCATGAAAGGCCGCAATCATTCCAGTTCCTATTACGCCGAATCCTGTACTCATGCTTTCCTCCGGTTCAATTTCGTATCCAGTACCTTCATGTAGTTGATGAAATCCGTTCCTGCAGCATCCAGCACTTCCTCGCTGGAGCCTTCGATCAGAGGTGAGCAGGTCTCGTACACCACCCAGCCCGAATAACCACCATCTGCAAGGCCACCCAGGAAGGCCTCGTAATCAATCTCGCCGCGGCTCATAAAGGTGGCTTTTACTAAATCAGTGGCTTCCCGCTTGTAGTTCACCAGATCCGGCAGGTACTGGTACCGCGGGAACCGCCGGTAGTTGGCTGCTATGCTCAAGGCAGTCCGTGGTGCCAGCAAACGGGCTCCTTCAGCCAAATCTTCTCCACGGAGATAAGGAGACCAGGCGTCGTAGCCAGCCCTGACCTGAGGGTGCCCGACCTCCGCCAGGAGAAGATCCATCAGGGTGCTGTCCACCGCAATGTCATGGTGGTTCTGAACGGCCAGGACAACACCATACTTCGCGGCCATGTCACCACAGCGGCGGAGCAGATCTACCAGCTTGTTCCACCTTGCGGAAAATCCTGGCCCGACCGATTGGCCAGCCAGAATCGATTCGTGCCCACGGGTGTGATCATAACCGGTAAAGATCCGCACCAGAGCCCCACCCAGTTCTGCAGAAACCCGGCAACAGGCTTCGATGTAGGCAAGCTGGAATTCTTCAACCGGCACTTCAGATGGTGCGGGCAGGAAGAAGTCGTTGTAGGCGGCTACACCTATTGCGTGCATACCCCAGCGCTGCAGAGCTGCCTTGATGGAAGCCAGTTCAGCCTCTCCCGTCTGCAGGGGAGAAAGATGCGGCTTCTTGCCCATGACAAGGATGCCATCAAAGCCGAGGCTGGCCGCCTTTTTGATGACATCTTCCAGGGGCAGGGCTTTCTGCCCCCATAATCCTGCATAACTTACGGAAAACAATCCTCGCTTGAATACGCTCATTCAAAATCCCTGTCGGGAAGTTCGGGTGCCTTCTGATATCGCTTGGGCAGGATTGCCATGAGCGGTCTGAAAATGAAACCCATCACAGCCCGCACCGCTCTTGTCCGCCCGAAAAGGGTAAAGAACGTGAAAACGATCAAGACCATGCTGATGGGGCTTGAGAAGAAGGGAAGAATACTTCCATGGGAAATGATGAAGCCGCGCCTCAGATTCTCGTCAACCATGGGACCTAGTATGATTCCAAGTACAAAGGGGGCCTCCGGATACCCCATCTTCCGCATTGGATAGCCCAGCAGGCCGAAGCCTATCATCACCAGGATGTCAAACACCCTGCCGGAAATGGCATAGGTCCCCACGATGCACAGCACCAGCACGATCGGCATCATTATCGACTTCCGTATCATGAGCAGCCGCAACAAGGGCTTCACGATGGATAGCCCCAGGATGAACATCGCAAACGTGGCAATCAGGAACATCGCGCTGAAGGTGTAGATGTACATCGGGTTTTCTATCATCAGAAGGGGACCCGGTCTGATGTTGTGCAGGAACAGGGCAGCAAGAAGAATGGCGGCGGGAGGGCTGCCGGGAATGGCAAGCGCCAGCATAGGAACCAGGGCTCCGCCGACACAGGCATTGTTGGCCGTCTCGGATGCGATCAAGCCTTCTATCGAACCTTTACCGAACTTTTCAGGAGTCTTGCTGGCACGTTTGGCAAAATCATAGGCTACGAAGGATGCAATGTTTTCACCTACACCGGGTATGACGCCGGTGAAGACGCCGATGACGCCGGAGCGGATGATGTTTACCCAATTGGAAGCAATATCCTTCAGGCGGGGCAATACCCTGCCGAATTGCGGGATGACTTCTTCATCTTTGGTATCAGAAAGGGATGACAGTATCTCCACGATTCCGTAAGTGCCGACCAGAACCGGAATGATGCCGAAGCCGGCCATCAGATCCGAAACACCGAAAGTGTAGCGTCTGAAGCCCTGGATGGTCTCCATGCCCACGAAGGCAAACAGTATACCCAGAATGCCAGACACCCAGCCTTTCAGCGGATCTTTGGCAGCGGTCAGGTTGCCGCAGATGGCAACACCGAAAACGGCAAGCCAGAATATTTCATAGGACTGGAATTTCAAGGCAAAGGTTCCCAGGAGCGGTGTCAGGAAAGACAGGGCAATAAGCCCGGCGACAGAACCCAGGAAAGATGCGGTGGTGGCAAGGCCCAGCGCCTGGGCAGCGTTGCCGCTCTTGGACAAAGGGTAGCCATCAAGACAGGTAGCAGCACTTGCTGGTGTACCCGGAATGTTCAGCAATATGGCAGAACGGCTTCCTCCATAAATTGCACCGATGTAGATGCTGACAAGGACCAGAATCGCATTGCCCGGATCCCATTTGAAGGTAAGGGCTGTCAGGATGGCAATACCCACTGTGACTGTCAGGCCGGGCAGCATACCAAAAATTATTCCTAGCGGCACTGCAACGAAGCAGTAGAGCAGGTTCATCGGCGTCAACAGGCTGAACGTTTCCTGCATCAAATATATAAAACCCACGGCAAACGCTCCTTAATCTGGAATATCTCGGTAACAGTCAAATGCCACCATGAAAGTCTCCATCTTGCATGCTCCAGTTTACCTACGGCAGCGGTATGAGGAACAGGTGCTCGAAGGAGTACCAGATCGCGATGGAACAGAGTACGGAGATCAAAAGATTCTTCCACCATGGTACGCCCTTGAAATACCAGACGATGAAAAAAATGCACAGGCTGCTCAGCACGGCAAAATGAATGATCCCGAGCAGGAAATAGAAAACAAAGATCGTGGCAAGTACCACCAGGAAGTTAAGGGTTTCCCAGGACTTCAGAAAGGCTTTGATCGATCCCGCATTCAGCTTGATCCTGTAACCATGTCTGGCTGCACTGCGTCCGAACATGATCAGGCCACACAGGAGAAGCAAGGATCCAAAGACTATCGGTGAAAATCCGGGACTGATCCGAAGACCCAAAGGCTCGAACCGGCGCATTCCCAATCCCTCAACAATCACCCATCCACTGAAGAGTATCATCAGTACAGAGGTGATGAAATCGCCAATCGGCACGTCGTGCTCGTCGCTCATCATAAGATTCCCTTCATGTCAGAATCGGGCTGTAGACCGAACCGGTTGCCCGGTCCGGCCCGCATAACCACGGTACTTATGGACGCTTGATACCGAACTTCTCGGGAGACAGCTCAGCTACGCCACCCTCATACATCAGCCAGCCGAACATGGAAGCGGCTTTTTCCATCACTGCATCTGCTTCCAGACCTTGTACCGATGCGGGTACGCTGCCGCGCTGCTCTGCCAGTTTTTTGATGGCTTCACTCTGTGAGGCTACGGTAAAGGCATCACTGATGGCCTTGGCTGCATTGCCGGGGATTGCCCGGGGAATGAACAGACCGAAATGGAAACCGACACTGGGCATGGTCGGGGCAAACGTGGTAGCTGCCGGGATCTCATCCACACCGGTGATCTTCAGAGGCTTGTTGTCCAGGACAGCAATGGCCCTGAGCTGGCCAGCGCGGAGCATGTCCGCTACTTCCATTGACAACTGCATGACAACTTCGGTTTCTCCGGCCACGGTGGCTACTACAGCAGGGTTTCCTCCGCCATAGGGAACATGGTTGTATTTCAGGCCGAGATTGCCGGCAAAGGCCTCAGCCGCAATATGGCCACCGGCTCCGATACCGGCGCTTGCCACATTCACAGACCTGGTCTTGAAAGCGTTGATCAGGCTGTCCCAATCCTTGATCGGAGAAGAAGGATTCACGGTGATCACACAGGGCGTGAAGATGCCGAAATAGGCCTGCCAGTCCCGGTGGGAAATTTCAGGTGTGTAATTGAGTACCTGGTAGGTTGCAACACTGGCATCGGCATTGCCTGCCCAGGTGTATCCGTCCTTCGGCGCATCAAACGCTGATTTCTGCCCTGTTGAGCCTGAAGCTCCTGGCTGGTTGACCACGGCAATCCTGGTTCCCAGAATGCCCTCCATCTCTCCCGCCAGCGTTCTGGCAGTCAGGTCGCTTGCGCCGCCGGCTCCCCAGGGAACGATCAGCGTGATGGTCCGTGATGGTTTCCACTCATCCGAGGCAGTGGCCTCCTGCGCACCTTCTGCAAACAACGGCCCAGCGCAGAGCATGCCGATCACCAGCAAGCCTGTGAGTACCCATGCTTTCTTCATGATAGAACCTCCCCATATAAAACTGTATTTCCTGAACCGGAAATACGGAAAACCTATGTCAGCCGGCAGCAACAAAAACAGCCGGTTTTCTTCACAACCGGTCCCTTCAACTGCCGGCAAGCGCTGCATCCACCTCATCAAGGAAGCCGGCGGTGGCAACCAGGACAACCGAAGGATCCGCTGGCTCAGTGAAGATCTCCAGTGATACCCAGGCGTCGTAACCATTGTCTTTCAGAGCCCTGAAAGCAGCCAGATAAGCAGGATCGGGATGCAGGGGATATCCTCCATCCAGAGTATTCAGATGCACATGCCTGATTATCCCCTTGTACCTTTGTATGAGCTGGTTCCAGCTCAGTGTCTCATCACCACAGTTGTGGAAGTCGAACATACCCGCCACCGCGGGGCAGCCAAGCTCATCAATGAAGGCCTCTGCCTCAGCAAGGGTATTGATCATGTTGGTGTCAGCTGACTGCAGGGCCTCGATGAGCACTGATGAATTGCACGAACCAGCCAGTTTGCACAGCTCCTGCAATCCTTCCTTCAGATATCCCCGGGCCACCGCCCTGGGCAACTGTCCGGAATCCCGCTGCTTCGGAGAGCCAAAGGTCAAGGGGCCTCCACCAAGTTCACCCGCAGCTTCCAGGAGATGCCGCAGTTGGTTCCAGGCCCGTGTCCGCACCGCGGTATCCCCGGACACCATGAAGAGCCCGGCTGGCCGGGCAAACAGCCAGTGGAATCCGGCAAACTCCAGGCCATTGTCTGCCAGGTTCCGCCTGATCATCTTTATGGTAGCCGGAGCCAGGCGTCCATCCTCACCAAAAAGCGTGAACGGGGCTATCTCGATTCCATCAAAACCATGACTGGCCATGAGTTCACAGGTCCGGGGAAAATCGAGGGTTCCGAACAATTCGTTGCAGACCGCCCGCTTCATCCGGAGATCCCTTCCTGACTGGCCTTGAAACTCTCATCGAATTTCTTCAGATCATGGTACAGGCCATGCTGGATATGCTTGTGGACAGCTTCCTGGGCCCTGCAGGTATCCCCTGACAGAATCTCGTCAACAAGATTGCGGTGCCAGTTTTCCCAGTTGTCCACTTCCTGGGCCCAGGTAACTTTTGCACTCTGGTTCAGCAGGCTGCGCAGTCCCAGCCGCTCCAGTTCACGGTACAGAAGCTGGTTTCCGGTGCATTCCGCCATATACAAATGAAGCTCACGATGTTTACGCGCAAACCGGGTCACGCCATCGGCATCGTCGGTTTTAATCAGATCACACTCCTCTGCCCTGCGATGCAACTCTGCAGCAAAATCCTTGGTGCTCATCCGGGCCAGGATGTATGCTACCATCACCTCGATTGCTTCCCGCAGGGCATACCGTTCTATTATCAGGTTTCTTGTCTCAAGTGGAATCCTGTACCCCCAGCGGGGCACATGTTCCAGGTAGTACTCATGCTGCAACTGCTTCAGGGCTTCCCGGGCTGAAATGATCGATGTGCCGCCTATCTCCGCCAGCTTGCGCTGGGAGAGGAAGACACCAACCTGGAGCCTGTTGTCCAGAATGGCTTCGAGGATGTTCCTGTAGGCCTTCTCGCTGCTGGATACGCCGCTCATTCCCGCCATCCTTGATCACATCGGGGCTTGATGTTAGTACTGTTATAACAGTACTAACGATTATAGCATCCCATTCCCCGGAGCGCAAATTTATTCTACCCCCCTCGTATAGGGCCACACCTGGCAGTATACCGGGTTTCAATTTTTCAGTAGCAGTCTTCCACTATTCGATTTTAGCTTTTATAGTATCCATATGAATGCAAACACTTTCTTCCATACAACATCCGATGGCATCAAGCTGTTCGTTCGCCGCTGGAGCCCGGAATCCACGGCCAAGGCTCTTGTACTCGTCTCCCATGGGGTTGGAGAACATTCTGGCCGGTATGAAGGCCTGGCCTCAGCACTTACCAAAGCAGGCTACGATGTCTGGGTACCTGACCAGAGGGGGCATGGCAAGACCGCCGTCTCTTCTGGTGGCTATGGCTGGTTCGCAGCCACCGATGGCTTCTCCCGGGTAGTAGACGACCTCAAGGAACTCAGGGACAGGGCTGGCAAGGAGCTGCCTGGACTGCCGGTATTCCTCCTCGGGCATTCCATGGGTAGCTCGGTAGCCAGAGCCTATATCAGCCGGTACGGAGATACGCTGGCCGGCTGTGCGCTGTCTGGTATCCTGAGCCTGCCACCGCTGCTGCAGATCCTCGGCAGCCTCATCGTCACTTTGGGAAGAACCATGCAGGGCGGCCGGGGCATAGCCAGGTTCGCAGACAAAATGACTCTTGGTTCATACGGCAATGCCTACAAACCCCTGCGGACTCCCTTTGACTGGCTGTCCCGGGATCCAGCAGTTGTAGATGCCTACATAGCAGATCCGGAATGTGGTTTTACCTGTACCTGGGACTTCTTCCGGGACATGAACGCCGGCACAAAACAGATACTTGAGCCGGTTGCACTAGCGCAAATTCCAAAAAACCTGCCGGTCTATATATTTGCAGGGGAGACCGATCCTGTGGGAGCTGCAATCGGTGGGGTGGACAAGCTTGCTGCGTCCTACCGTGCCGCCGGGCTTGGTACCGTAGAAACACGGCTGTATCCCGGTGGTCGCCATGAAATGCTCAACGAAACCCACCGGGAAGAAGTTATGAACGATCTGGTGGCATGGCTGGACAGTCTCAGGCGGTGATGCTGGCCGCCCGTCTTTCCACCGCACCGATCCTCCTGCAAAGGGCCACGGCAAAGAGGTCTGCAACCACGTGCATCAGGGCTACCACATCAGGTTCCCAGGAACGTTCTTCCCGTACAGAGTCAAAACCAATGTACCCGGACAGACATCCATTGCGCCTGAATCCAACAGCCAGAAGGGATCTGATGCCCTGGCTCTCGAGCACTCCCCGTTCCGCCGCGGCTACGGAAGGCATCTCTGATACCTGAGGAATGACGATTTCGCCTGCAGACAGCAGGGTATCGATCCACCAGGGCGCAACATTGACAGGACAGGCCTGGAGCTTTTCCATCTGCGGCTCTATACCCAGGGCACACCATTCATGGGTATTGCTCATGGTTTCCAGGGACTCATCGAAGATGAATATATAGCTCCTGTCGACACCGCAGAACTCGCCAAGTTCCCGGAGGGATCGCTGGATGCCTGCGGAAGGAACCAGAAGAGGACTCTCCATGAAACGGACAGCCATGGCTATGACCATGCGTTCGAGGGCTTGATGGTACTGGTACTGTCCCTCGATCCGCTTCCGTCCGCTTATGTCCATGGCAGTGAAGGTCACTCCCTTGTCCAGATTGGCTGGATCAAGCGGTGTGGATGACAACATCACATCGATCAGACTGCCATCCTTGCAGCGCCAGCGGGTTTCTACCGTACCAGTTCCCGTCTCTGTTATCTGCCGGTACTTCTCCCGGCCTACAAACTCGAACTCTTCCTGGGTTGGATACAGGACAGCAGAGCTGTGCCCTATGAGTTCGTCAGCTCCGTAGCCGGTCATGGCACACAATCTGGCATTGGCAGACTGCAGTACCCTGTTGATGACCATGCCTATGCCGACCGGCGCGGCACTCAGTATGCTGAGCAGTCTGCCTTCGCTCTCCATCAAGGCTGCTTCCTTGGCCATTTCCCGCTGCCTGGAATCAAAAAGGCGGAAAGCCATCCTTATGGATGCCAGCAAGACTGTCTCACCCGAATTTTTTACTATGTAGCCGAAGGAGGTAATACCTTCGGTCTTCTCCACCACTTCCGGTTCGGTATGGGATGACAGGAAAACGATGGGCAGATCTCGTGTATCCAGAATGGTCTTCGCAGCCTCGGTACCGTCCATCCCCCGGCCAAGGTCTATGTCCATGAGGACAAGGTCGATTCCGGAGTCGGCTTCCGCCAGGCGTATGGCCTTGGTGCCATCGCCAGCGATGATCACCGAGTAACCATTCCGCTCAAGTACCATCTTCCCGCTCATGGCGATGATGGCCTCGTCCTCTACCAGGAGTATCTTCTTCCTGCCCGCAGCGTCCATACAATCCCCCAGGTTGTTTACCTGGGGACATTCTATGTCTGATTTGCGGAGCTGTCAAAAAAGATCGCCCCTGGGGCTGGAGCAATGCCCGGCAACCAGGGGCATCGCCTTATTGGACCGGTTCCAGTTCGACCGTGAAGTGCCTCATGATGGGGGCTTCCCAGGTTATGCGATACCCACGGGTCATACTTCCAGCCCTCTCCTTGACGTTGGCCAGGGCAGCAGCAACATAATCCATGTGGGCATTGGTATAGGTCCGCCGGGGTATGGCCAGACGCAGGAGTTCCAGGGCCGGATAGCGTTCCTTGCCGGTAAGGGGGTCACGGTCGGCCAGCAGGGTTCCTATCTCTACTCCCCTCACACCACCCTCCTTGTACAATTCGATGCCCAAAGTCTGGGCCTGGAACTGCTCGACCGGCAACTTGGGGAAGAAGCGCTTGGCATCCACAAAAATGGCATGGCCACCATAAGGAAGCTGCACATCGATGCCGTATCCGGTCAGTTTGCGGCCAAGGTGGGCAACCTGGCCTATCCTGGATTCCAGATAGTCAAACTCGGTGGCCTCCCTGAGTCCCACAGACAGGGCACCCATGTCCCTGCCTGCCATGCCACCGTAGGTGTTGAAGCCTTCGAACATGATGTTGTAGGTACTGCAGGTTCTCCACAGATCCTGGCTACGGAAGGCCACAAAGCCACCGATGTTTACAATGCCATCTTTCTTGCTGGACATGGTCATGCCGTCAGCATGGGAATACATCTCCCTGACGATTTCCTTGATGCTCTTATCGGCATATCCTGCTTCCCTGGTCTTTATGAAGTACGCATTCTCTGCAAAGCGGGCAGAGTCAAAGAACAGGGGTATGCCATACTTCCGGCTGAGGGCAGACACTTCCCGGATATTGGCCATGCTGACCGGCTGGCCGCCTGAACTGTTGCAGGTGACTGTCAGGATGCAGACGGGAATGGATTCCCGTGGGTATTTCTGGTATACCGCCTCGAGCTTCCCGGGATCGATGTTGCCTTTGAAGGGATGTTCCATCCTGGTGTCAAAGGCTTCGTCTATGGTGCAGTCGATGGCATGGGCCTTGCGGAACTCGATATGGCCCTTGGTGGTATCAAAGTGGCTGTTTCCTGGTACTACCTTGCCTGCACCTGCATCACCCACACCGATGAGGGCGCTGAACAGGACATTCTCGGCAGCCCGGCCCTGATGGGTCGGCAGGAAAAACGGAAAACCGAGGATGTCTTCTATGGTTTCCTTCAGCTTGTAGTACGATGTCGCGCCGGCGTAGCTTTCATCTCCAAGCATCATCTCTGCCCACTGGGCGCTGGACATGGCACCAGTACCGGAATCGGTCAGCAGATCCACGAATACCTGTTCGCTTCTGAGGTTGAACAGATTGTATCTGGCTTCGGCGATCCAGGCCTCACGTTCCGACCTGGTTGAGCGGCGCAGGGGTTCGATGGTCTTGATCCGGTACGGTTCGGCGTAGGGTAAATCCATGAAAAGCCTCCAAGTTGAACAGAACTACATAGGTGTCTCTGCCGGAAAGTTAGCATAACAGCGTCTGATCATGTAAGTCCTTATCTTGTAATTACTTATAGAAACACAAACTCAAACAGCAGGACTATACCTCCCGAAGGAAGACCAGGGAAGGCAGAAATTGACTTCGGGAAGAAGCTGGATTGTTCAATCATGGCGTAGTTCTCCGTCCGCTACCTGTCGTTGACATCCACTTGCAAAACATGACAAATATCGCTACAATCCAGCAACGAGTACGTTTTATATACAACTGCGCTTTCCGCGCAAAACCGGTGCTTATGCGAAGGACAGCTGAACAAAGGCTGTGGCGCAAAGGACAGACGGAAACGCGGACTCGCTAATCAACCACAGGCGACGTTACTCCCAGGTCGGCGCGAGGATGCGCCGGGACCATAACCCATACAAAGGCAGAGGCAAGAGCATGGCTTTCGACATCTCCAAGATGCGCAATATCGGCATCAGCGCCCACATCGATTCGGGCAAGACTACGCTTTCAGAGCGTATACTATTTTATTGCCGCAAGATCCACTCCATCCATGAAGTGCGCGGCAAAGACGGCGTAGGCGCCACCATGGACTCCATGGACCTGGAACGCGAACGGGGCATCACCATCCAGTCCGCGGCAACCAATGTCCAGTGGCAGGACACTTCGGTAAACCTGATCGACACTCCCGGACATGTAGACTTCACCATAGAGGTGGAGCGCGCCCTGCGGGTTCTGGACGGTGCAGTACTCGTCCTGTGCTCCGTCGGTGGTGTCCAGTCCCAGACCCTCACCGTAGACAGGCAGCTGAAACGCTACCACGTGCCGCGCCTGGCCTTCATCAACAAGTGCGACCGCACCGGTGCCAATCCTTATCGGGTCAAGGCACAGATATCCGAAAAACTGGGTCTGAACGCCGTGTTCGTGACCCTGCCGATCGGCCTGGAAGACAAGCTTGAAGGACTTATAGACCTCATCGAGATGAAGGCTGTCTATTTTGACGGTGACGGCGGTGTAGACCTCCGTTACGCCGAGATTCCTGCCCATCTCAAGGAAGATGCCGCCAAGTTCCGTGAAGAACTCCTGGATGGCGCATCCATGTTCTCCGACGAACTGGCTGAAGCCTTCCTGGAAGGCACCGAGACACCCGAAATGATCCGCACAGCGGTGCGCGCAGGAACCATAGCAGAACAGCTGGTCCCCGTTTTTGTCGGCTCTGCCTACAAGAACAAGGGTGTCCAGCTCCTCCTGAACGGTGTCGTGGACTTCCTTCCCGATCCGAGCGAAGTCAAGAATGTCGCTCTTGACCTGGACGACAACGAGAAACCCCATCAGGTTACGGCAGGAGAAAAACTGCCTACTGTAGCCCTGGCCTTCAAGCTGGAAGATGGACAGTACGGCCAGCTTACCTATGTCCGCATCTACCAGGGTGCCATCAAGAAGGGTGACGAACTTGTCAACACCCGCTCCCGCAAGAAGTTCAAGGTTGGCCGGCTGGTCCGCATGCATGCCGCATCCATGGAAGACATCAACGAAGGCCAGTCCGGCGACATAGTAGCCCTCTTCGGCATAGACTGTGCCTCTGGCGATACCTTCTGCGACCCGTCCATCAATTATGCCATGACCTCCATGTTTGTACCTGAACCGGTAATCTCCCTTGCCATCAACCCCAAGGACAAGAAGAGCGCCGATCAGATGTCCAAGGCCCTGAACCGATTCACCAAGGAAGATCCTACCTTCCAGACCTATGTGGACCCCGAATCGAACCAGACCATCATCAAGGGTATGGGCGAGCTTCATCTTGATGTGTACATCGAGCGCATGCGCCGCGAGTACAAGTGCGAAGTGGAAACCGGCATGCCCCAGGTTGCCTACCGTGAAACCATCAGCCAGCGCGCAGACTTCAATTACACCCACAAGAAGCAGACCGGTGGTTCCGGCCAGTACGGCCGCGTGGCCGGCTTCATGGAGCCCTACGAAGAGAAAGTCTACGAGTTTGTAGACTCCATCAAGGGTGGCGCCATACCCAATGAATACATTCCGTCCTGTGACAAGGGCTTCAGGGAGGCCGCAAAGCGCGGCAGCCTGATCAACTTCCCGGTGGTGAATATCCGCATGACCATCAACGACGGTGCTTCGCACCAGGTTGACTCTTCGGACATAGCCTTCCAGATGGCAGCCATCGGTGCCTTCAGGGAGTCATACGAAAAGGCCAAGCCGGTCATACTCGAACCCATCATGAAAGTGGTGGCTGAGGGTCCCAGCGAGTTCCAGGGCAACATCTTTGCAAGCATAAACCAGAGACGTGGTGTCATTCTGGCCAGCAACGAGGAAGGTGCCTTCTGCCGCGTGGAAGCCGAAGTACCCCTTTCCGAAATGTTCGGGTACTCGACGGTCCTGAGGTCCATGACCCAGGGCAAGGCCGAGTTCTCCATGGAGTTCCTGAAGTACGGCAAGGTTCCCCAGAGCGTATCAGAGCAGCTACGCAAGGAATTCCTGGAGAAGAAAAAGGCTGAACAGGGCCGCTGAGCTGCAACTGAACGGGGCAAAAAAAGCCCTACCCAAACGGGGGAATCGGATTATACTGGATGGTAGAGGGAGGCGTCATGGATCTTGCACATGTTTCTTGCCCTTGCCATCCACAATCCTTCCCGAAACCTACTACTAAATACACAAGGAGTTCCAATGCTTAAAGAGGAGCTTATCAAGAAAAGCCCTGTTCGTATCCTGGAGAAGGGTATCGAGGGGGGTCTCAAGTCGGGCAACATCGGCGTTATCGCCAGCAAGAAGGGCATAGGCAAGACCAGCGTACTCGTGCAGCTGGGCCTGGACAAGCTTATGCAGGGGAAGAAGATAATCCATGTTTCCTTCACTACCCATACAAGCTATGTCATTTCATGGTATGAAAATATCTTCACCGAGGTTGCCAAACGCAAGAACCTTGAAAACTTCTCCGATGTACACGATGAACTGGTAAAAAACCGGGTCATCATGAA
>JAVEXH010000177.1:0-6203 GCA_034004175.1 Spirochaetia bacterium | reverse complement strand
CGCTCGGGTGGCTGCGTAAAGCAGTTCATCCATCCCTCACGCTTCATCCAGGAAGCCAGAATTGTGGAAAAGGCAGCCTACACACCGGTCAATTCCTTTGAGGACTTTGCCGTACAGAAGCGTATCCTTGAAAATACCCTGGCCAAGGGCTTTACCCAGCCTTCACCCATCCAGGATCAGGTGATTCCTCTGGTACTCCAGGGCAAGGATGTAGTGGGCATAGCCAATACGGGCACCGGAAAGACTGCCGCCTTTGCCATACCCATGATCCATGACCTGATTACCCATATGGACCACCGGGCCATCATCCTCGCTCCTACCCGGGAGCTGGCCGAGCAGATCATGGAAGAAGCCTTCACCTTCGGCAAGGGTTGCGGCCTGCGCAGCGCCCTGCTGATCGGCGGCGCGTCCATGCATATGCAGAAGCGCGACCTGCGTTACAATCCCAGGGTTGTGGTAGGAACGCCGGGGCGCATCAAGGATCACATCCAGCAGGGAACCCTGAACCTCTCGGGCTTCAATTTCGTCGTCCTTGACGAGGTGGACCGCATGCTGGACATGGGCTTCATCAACGACATCACTGACATACTGTCCAGGGTATCCAAAGAGCGCCAGTCCTTGTTCTTCAGTGCCACCATGGAACCCAGGATTGCCAAGCTGATCGAGCGCTTTGCAAAGGAGCCGGTAACCATCTCAACAAAAGAGGGCCTTACCGTAGACAGCGTGAGCCAGAACGTCGTGTACTATTCCGGTACCAACGACAAGATAGAAAAACTGCACGACCTGCTCATCGGCGGCACCTGCACCAAGACCATCATATTCGATGACACCAAGCGTGCCGTTGAGCGTCTTGGCCGCGAGCTCAGTGCCCGGGGCTTCAAGGTCGACGAAATACACGGCGACAAGACCCAGGCCCAGCGGACCAGGGCCATCAAGCGCATCAAGAGCGACGAGATAGATATCCTTGTTGCCACTGATGTAGCTGCCCGGGGCATAGACGTCTCTGACATAACCCATGTCATCAATTACTCTACACCTAACAGCTACGACGATTATGTGCACCGCATCGGTCGTACCGGACGCGCCGGTAAAGCCGGTTTTGCCCTGACTTTCCTGGCCAGGTAAGCAGCTATACAGATAGATGTTTTTTGTGTTGATCCTGGGAGCCGGGCTTGGTCTTTACCGGTTTGCCAGGTATACAGGCCGGGATCTGGTCATGGTCGGCTTCGGTACTGATGCCTTACGGATGTATCTCTGGATTTTCAGGGAGGTTTTTCCGGGGGGGCGGCAGCCGGATGACCAGGATCTGATCTGTATCGACATACTGGACAGGCAATTGCATTGCCTGTCCAGGTAACATCGCGCCGTTATCACACCCGGTTGAGACTCAGTGCATGATCTTCCTGATGAAGGCAAGACTGGGTTGGGACCCCGGCAAGGCAAGCCCCGAATTGTACCAGGCCGGCTGCTTCAGGATGGACTTTCGATGGGTAAAGGCCTCGAAACTGGCTTTGCCATGATAGTGACCCGTCCCGCTGTGGCCTACACCGCCAAAAGGCAGGAAGCTGGATGCGACTTGTAGAATGGTGCTGTTCACGCCCCCCCCACCATAAGACAGGCGGTGGGACAAGCGTCTTTCTGTCTGGCTGTTCCGGGTGAAGACGTAGAGGGCCAGAGGTTTTGGAAGGGAGCGGATGCGCTCCTCTACTTCGTCCAGGTCTGCATAGGTCAGCACAGGCAGTATGGGGCCGAATATTTCATCCTGCATCAACGGGGAATCCCAACTGCTGTCCTCTACTATCGTGGGCTCGATATACCGCGCCTCCCTGTCTGACCCGCCACCGGAATGTATCTTCTCACCCGCCAGCAAGGCCGTCAGCCTGTCGTGATGTCGTAGGTTTATGATCCTGCCATAATGGGGACTGGCCGATGGATCGTTTCCGTAGAATTTCCTGATGGCTTCTGCCAGCAAGGCCTTGAATTGTGCTGAAACACTTTCGTGAACCAGCACGTAATCCGGAGCAACACAGGTCTGTCCGGAGTTGTTGAACTTTCCCCAGGCAATTTTCCTGGCAGCCTGTTCCAGGTTGGCTGTCTCATCTACAATGGCGGGGCTCTTGCCGCCGAGTTCCAGCGTGATGGGTGTGAGGTGTCTGGCCGCACTGGCCATGACGAGCTTGCCCACCTGCACACTGCCGGTGAAGAAGATCTTGTCAAAATCCAGATCGATGAGGGCTATGGATACTTCTGGACCACCTTCTACCACTCTCAGGAAGGATGGATCAAAGGTCGACTCCACCAGATCCCTGAAAACCTTCGAGGTGGCTGGTGCCAGTTCGGATGGCTTCAGAATGGCCGTATTGCCACCTGCAATGGCTCCGATCAGGGGCGAAGCAAGCAACTGGAAAGGATAGTTCCAGGGGGCCATGATGAGGACACTGCCATAGGGGTCCTTGTGGATGTAACCCGAGCCAGGCAGATGGAAGAACTCCAGTCGGGTCCTCTCCGGGCGCATCCAGCGGCGGAGGTTTTTCATGGCGTGCCGGATCTCAAGGTAGAGGATGCCGATCTCGTTGGTAAAGGCTTCGAAGGCTGGCTTGCCGAGATCCTGGTCCAGGGCTGCCAGGATATCCGCCTCCCGTGTCTTGATGGAACCCAGCAGCATATCAAGCATGGCAAGTCTGAATTCCGCCGGATACGTGGCTCCGCTGTAGTAGAACTCACGTTGCTCTTTCAGGAAGACAGAAAAATCAGCGGTGTTGTCACTCATGTTGCTCACTCCTGGTGGTAAGATACTTATTTTTGTCCCTGCGTAACAGCCTGATTTCCTGTTGCCAGTACCGTAGGTATCCCTTGAGCCAGACGGGTTCCATCCAGTACCATGCTGGTATACGTTTGGATGATACGAGGTGACTATGGACAAGCAGACACAACAGACCACCCGCCCTCTGGGCGGCTCATCGGGCTCCCCGGAACGTACCGCTTCCGGTTCCCGCTTCGAGGCCATGACGATTCCAGGCTCACTGGATCCGACACCTGTAGCCTCTCTGGAGTGGGAAAAGATCGGCTTCTCGGTTATCGTAGCCTCCTACATGGGCGGCAGTGTGGCCGGAGCCGATGGTGTCTTCGAGGAGCCTGTGGTAGTTCCTTCCGGTGTACTCCGGATGCCGCCCCAGGCCTGTGCCCTGAACTACGGCCAGGCCCTTTTCGAGGGTATGAAGGCCCGCCGTGGCGTTGACGGAAAGCTGCGCCTGTTCAGGATGGCAGACAACGCCATGCGCATGAGCAGGGGGGCCAGCCGTTTCATGATGGCTTCTCCTTCTCCTGAGCTGTACGCCAGAACCGTCATAGACACCGTAAAGGCAAATCTTGAATATGTCCCACCTGAAGGCAAAGGATCCCTGTACATCCGGCCCCTGCTGGCAGGTGTAGGCATGACCCTGGCGCCCGCACCTTCGGATGCTACCCTGTTCATGGTTTACGTACAGCCTGTGGGCTCTTACTTCAAAGGCCTGTCATGCATAGCCATAAAGGCTGATGCAGATTACCACAGGGCAGCCGCCCGCGGAACCGGCTGGGTCAAGGCGGCAGGAAACTATGCTCCCTGTTTCATGCCTGTGAAGAAGGCCAAGGCCGATGGCTTTGCGGATATCCTGTTCCTGGACCATGAAGGCCGACATGTAGAAGAAGTGGGCTCAGCCAATTTTGCCATGGTCAAGAACGGCACCCTGTACGTCGCCGATTCACCGTCCATACTCGGTGGCATTACCAGGGATTCGGTGATGCGTGTGGCCAAGGAAGCCCTCGGTGTGAAGGTGGTCTTTGCGCCCCTCGAGCTGGACATGGTATTGGGCCTTGGTGCCTATACTGGTCAGGGCCCCGCGGACGAAGCCTTCTGCATGGGCACCGCCGCTGTCATATCCCCTATCGGTTCCCTGCGCTGGCAGGATACTGATTATACTTTCGGCAAGGGAGAGACTGGCCCGCTCACCACGTCGATCTATGAAAAGATCGACGGCATACAAACCGGGCGCCTTCCCGATACCTACGGCTGGACCACGGTTGTGGAGTGATGGTTTCCCGGGCCGGAACCTCTCGTTCGGCCCGGGTCAGCTTTCTTCCGGATACCAGCCACTCCTGCCAGAGGAAACCTTCAGGAGCCAGCCCTCATCGGTTCTGTCCACTATATCCTCCGGCAGGTAGGCCTTGCCCAGGCCCCCGGGCACATCCACTGCATACCGCGGCAGTTCCAGGCCTGACAACCTGCTTCGCAGCTGTGCATAGATCTCGAGCCCTCTGGACAGGGGAACCCTGTAGTGTGCGGTGCCAGCAGCCAGATCACCCTGAAACAGGTAGTAGGGCTTGGCCCCAAGGGAGACCAGTTGGCCAAAGAGGTCTTCCAGTATCTCTGGTTTGTCATTTATGCCCTTCAGGAGCACGCTCTGGCTTGCTACAGGAAGGCCTGCATCCATCAGCCGACGGAACGCTTCACGGGTCTCTGCCCCCAGTTCCGCAGGGTGGTTCACGTGTACCACGAACCAGGTGGGGCCTCCGGTGCGGACCAGATCGATCAGCGCATCCGTGATCCTGCCGGGCAGCACCACCGGTGTGCGGGTGCAGATACGCAGGCTGACACCAGGAACAGCCCTGCGCAGGGTGGAAAGCAGGCCTGCCACCTTGTGATCGCTGGCCACAAGAGGATCTCCTCCCGAAACCAGTATCTCCCTGAGGCCTGTCATTCCCTGCAGGGCAGTGCCGATGGCCGTCAGTTCGGCTTCGGTAACATAGCCACGGCCGGTATCCATGATTGATCTGCGATAACAGAAGCGGCAGTAGGCTGCACATTCGGTTGTTGCACGCACCAAGGCTCTGGAAGGGTATTGTCGAACCAGTCGATGCTCAAGTCCCGGTACGCCTGAAAAACCCGCCTCCGAGAGGGGGTCTGATTCTTCCCAGGGCAAGCGCGACAGCTCGTCTGTGGTCGGAAGGAACTGAGCGGCCACCGGATCATCACCACGGAATGAACTGCCCCTGGCTCTGATGCCTTCCAGAATGGTAGGAGTTACCGCAAAGGGCAACAGACCGGAATGAACGGGGAGATTGGCAGCCTCTGCCACATGGTCCGGGCAGAGGCCACTTGACGCCAGTTCCTTGCCGTTGCGGATGGAAGTTTTGAGTTCTTTCTGCCAGTCCTTCTCGTGCATGGTTGCAGAATACCATCAAGACTCGGATCAGTACTATGCCTCGACCTTGCCGGGATACAGGTAACGTTTGATCTTCATGGTGGCGGTCTTCTCGAAGGGCTGGTCGTGCAACACTATGCGGGCCAGTCTCGAGAACGATGATAGTCTGGCATTTGTCGCAGAACGCAGTCCGGCCAGAAGTCGTTCGGATTCACTGACTGCAGCCTTTGATGCATCCATTACCGCATCCTTTGCATCGGACAGCAGGGCTTTTGCACGTTCATTCAGCACGACCATGGCAACCAGGGCACCATCATGGGCTGCATATACCAGTGATTCTTCCACAAGGCCACTTGATGCCAGGGTGGACTCTATCTCCTCGGGATAGATGTTCTCTCCCGATGGCCCGAGTATCATGGCCTTGAGCCGGCCCTTCACATACAACATGCCGTCGGCATCGTAAGCACCAAGGTCTCCGGTCCGGAACCAGCCATCAGCAGTGAATACCTCGGCGGTCCGCTCGATATCCTTGTAGTAGCCCTGCATCACATTGGGGCCTGATACCTGTATCTCGCCCTCCACATCCTTGCCCAGGGCTGCCAGTGTGCCTGTGTGTTCGGCATCGACGGGGGGCATGATGCGTACCTTCACACCGTCCAGAGGACGACCTGTGGACCCCAGCCGGGTCTTGTAGGGTATTGCGGCTGCTACCAGAGGGGAGGTTTCGGTAAGACCGTAGCCTATGGCATAGGGGAACTTCGCGGTCAGCAGGAAGGTCTCCACATCCTTTGAAAGTGCTGCTCCTCCTATGCCCAGGAAGCGGATGCAACCGCCGAAGGCAGCCTCCAGTTTCTTGCCCGCAGCCTTTATGGCCAGTGTTCTGGTAGGCCCGAACCGGTACAGTGGATGGTGGCGGAGCTTGGGTTCCGCCCTGTTTCGGTACAGTTTTTCTATGATCAAGGGGACTATCACCATCACCGTTGGCTTTACCGTCTGAAGGGCAGCAACAAGGACCGGAGC
>JAVEXH010000176.1:0-6244 GCA_034004175.1 Spirochaetia bacterium | reverse complement strand
GATCCCATTCAAATTCTGATGGATTGCAGAAAGGGGCATGGCATTGTCAAAAAACCTGGCCTCCAATTGACGGAGAGCGAAAAAACCGACAATATCTACTGCACCTGACGGTTCGCATGAAAAACGGCAGGCCTTGGTTCGGTCCAGGCCTGCCGCACACGCCAGGATATATGGAATCGCCGTCAAAATCGGAGTAGGGCATGGACACACGATCGCTCCTCAAGGGGCTTCATCCGCTTGAGATCAAGACATTGCTGCATTACGCGCCAGGAGAATCCCTTGATTCATCCAGGCTGATAGCCGACCTCGGCTTTGTGGAAGGCCAGGCCAACCAGGCTCAGGCCTGGCTCATAGCCAAGTCCCTTGGTGCCGAGACGGGCCGCAGTTCCCGGGCTGTATACGAGCTGACACCTCTCGGCCGGTCCTGGCTGGAGCAGGGTACACCTGAAGAGCGCCTGGTGCGCCATGTTGCCGCTTCCGGCCCCGCGACCATGCCTGCCATCTGTGCGGCCATAGGCCTCGAGCAGAAGGATGCCGGTTCGGCCTTCGGGCGGCTGTCAAAGGCCGGCGTGCTGGCCATGAGCCCGGATAAGCTGGTTGCCCTGGCTGATCCATCCAGGGACACTCGTAGTGCGGTTGTACGAGGTCTTCTTGCCAAGGCTGCTGCCAAGCCTGAGGGTGTCCTTGACGAGGCAGAGCTTGACGCCTCTGAACGGACGGTCATGAACGAAATCGCAAAAAAGCGTGGTTCCGGTGACGCGGCCTTCCGTGCCTCGGATCGTGAAACCGTGACCTGGGCTCTTGGCCCGGAAGCTGCTGAAGTAGCTGATCTGCTCAGGCAGGAAGGTGTGTCCGGAGAGGAAGCCGGCGCCCTCACCCAGGAGATGCTTGAAAACGGTGCCTGGAGAAGCCTCCAGTTCCGTTCATACAATATCAGGAGCCGCCCGGCCCGCCTCATACCTGGTCGTCGCAATCCCTACGTCCAGTTCCTGGAAAGTGTGAAAGACAAGCTGGTCTCCCTTGGATTCCAGGAGTTTGACGGAAGCCTGGTGGAGACCGAGTTCTGGAATGGTGACGCCCTCTTCATGCCCCAGTTCCATTCAGCCAGGGACATACACGATGTGTACTATGTGGCCGAGCCGACCATGGCCAGATCCATAGAAGAACCCTATCTTTCCAGGGTTGCTGCGGTCCATGAAAACGGTGGCAATATCGGTTCCAGGGGCTGGAACTACAACTTTGACCATGATTTTACCCGGCGCCTGGTGCTACGCAGCCAGGGTACTGTGCTCTCTGCACGGCAACTGCACAAGGCATCCATCCCGGGCAAGTACTTCGGTGTGGCCCGTTGCTTCCGCTATGACAAGGTCGACGCTACCCATCTGTCGGATTTCTACCAGACAGAAGGCATAGTGCTTGGAGAGGATGTGTCATTGCGGACCCTGCTCGGCTTCCTGGAGATGTTTGCTGTGGAAGTGGCAGGTGCCAAGGATGTCAAATATGTTCCTGGTTACTTCCCTTTTACCGAGCCGTCGGTTGAAGTACACATCAAGCATCCCGTGCTCGGCTGGTTCGAGCTGGGAGGAGCAGGTATCTTCAGGCCTGAAGTCACCGAGCCCATGGGCGTCAATGTCCCGGTACTGGCCTGGGGCCTGGGCATAGACCGCATGGCCCTCATGACCCTTGGCCTCAATGACCTGCGTGAACTGTTCAGCAGTGATATAGAGAACGTGCGCCTGCGCCGCGCCACCATGTAACGGAGAACAGCAAATGCCCAAGATAGAAGTAAATGAACAACAGTTCTTCGAGCTCCTTGGTGAGACCATGGATGCGGACAAGCTTGAAGCCATATTGCCAGTGGCCAAGGCAGAACTTGACGGCTGGGAACACACCGGCCCTGCCAGCGATCGCACCATCAAGATCGAGCTCAACGACACCAACCGCCCTGACCTCTGGTCCACCGCCGGTGTAGCCCGCCAGTTGCGGGTCCATCGCGGTGGGACTCTGCCATCCTACCCCTTCTTCTCCCGGGAAGGGGACATGAAGAAGGCGGAATACCGGGTAGTGGTTGATGCCTCTGTGGAGTCCATGCGGCCATACATGGCCACCTTTGTCATCTCCGGCAAGCCCATCAGTGATGCGATGCTCAAGGACTCCATCCAGACCCAGGAGAAACTGTGCGCCAACTTCGGTCGCAAACGTCGATCGGTCTCCATGGGCATGTACCGCATAGAGCTCATCAAGTGGCCGGTGGCCTTCCGGGCTGTCGATCCAGACACCACCAGTTTTACACCCTTGCAGACCGAAACTCCCATGGACCTGCGCCGCATCCTGGCCGAGCATCCGAAAGGCAAGGAATACGGGCATATCCTGGAAGGGCTCGACCGTTACCCCATCCTGATGGGATCCGATGGGGGTATCCTGTCCATGCCACCCATCATCAACAGCGCCGACATCGGCGCGGTGCAGGTAGGGGACACGGATATCATGGTGGAGTTCACTGGCACCGACATGCAGGCTGTCTGTCTTTCGGCCAACATCGTTGCCTGTGACTTTGCCGATGCTGGCTACGAGATCAAACCCGTCCTTGTCGATTACTCTTTTGATACGCCTTTTGGCCGCTCGGTGGTCTTCCCCTATTACTTCCAGGCCCCCGCAGCGGTGGATGCCGGCAAGGTTTCCAGGCTTCTGGGAGACAGCATAGGTCCGGATCAGGTGGTGGCGGCTCTTGCCAGGATGGGCATCAACTCCGAAGCCCATGGCCAGTATGTCCGGGCCTGGCCACCGGAATACCGCAACGACTTCCTGCATGCGGTAGACCTTGTCGAAGACGTGATGATAGGCCGGGGTATGGACAGCTTCAAACCCGAGCGTCCCCGGGACTTCACCATCGGCCGCCTTACCCCCATCGAACTACTTTCCCGCCGTGCCAAGGACCTGCTTGTCGGCATGGGCTACCAGGAGATGATCTACAACTACCTTGGCTCCCGCAAGGACTACATCGACAAGATGAATGTTTCCGGCGAGGATGTCATACGCATATCCAATCCGATGACAGAGAACTTCGAGTACGTCAGGCCTTCGACCCTGTCCAGCCTTCTGCAATCCGAGTCGGTTTCAAGCAAGGCTCCGTACCCCCACCGGCTTTTCGAGGTCGGCAAAGTTGCCTTCATCAATCCTGAAGAAAATTACGGGTCAAGCACACGCCAGCGCATGGGATTCCTTAGCTCGCATCCGGTGGCAGACTACAACGAGTTGGCTGGAGTTGTATCAGCCGTGCTGTATTATCTGGGCAAGGATTATGCTGTAGAGGATGCGGATGACCCGCGCTTCCTGCCGGGTCGTCAGGCCAGAGTCATGGTCGATGGCAAGGGAATAGGCGTGTTCGGTGAAGTGCATCCACAGGTCCTGGAGAATTGGGGTATAACCATGCCCTGTGCCGCCGGAGAGCTGGACCTGGAAGCCATCCTGTAACTGGCAATCATTCTGTAACCGGCGGCAAGGAGTCGATATGGGTACCGTGACCGATGGAGCGACACTAGCCTTGGCTGTACGCTTGGTGGCGGTAGCCGTGGCCACTTTTCTGGCAATTGTGGTGTGGGCAAGGACCAGGGATGCGGCCTGGATGCTCATCGTCGTGGGCATTGTTGCTGGATATGCCGACATCCTGTATTCCCTGCTCCTCGAGTTCGGTCTGGCTCCGGATCGCGGCCTCTCCATCGGTGGTATTCCAGTCCTGTCTGTCATCTTCCCCGTTCTTCCCTGGCTGTTTTTCTCTGTTGGTTTCTGGGTGATGATTTCCCGCAAGCGCCGTTGATCCCCCTGGCGTAATGCCAGCGGGGGTATCGCATGGCAATCTACGCGTATGAACCAGTGGGGTATGACGGGGAACTCGTTACCGTAGAAGTTGACCTGCGCAGGGGCATTCCGAACATGGATATCGTCGGTCTGCCCGATGGTGCAGTAAAAGAATCCAGAGAGAGGATACGGGCAGCCATACGCAATGGTGGCTTTGAATTTCCTCTGGAGCGCCTCCTCATAAGCCTGGCACCGGCCGCTGTCCGCAAGGCCGGTGCTTCCTTTGACTTGTCAATGGCCTTGGCGGTCCTTGCCGCATCCGGGCAGGTGCCGGATTTCGGTATGTCGGTCATGGCCTTGGGCGAACTGGAGTTGTCAGGCCGGGTCAGGCCGGTGACGGGTGTGCTTCCGGCTGTCTCGGCGGGGCTCAAGGCAGGCATCCGCTGCTTCATTGTCCCGAAAGCCAACCTGAGGGAGGCCCTGGTCCTTGCACCCGGGCACTCATGGGCGCTTGATGCACTGGAAGGCTCGGCCAGACTGGCTGCCGCCATCCGTGGTGTGGCCCCTGCTGATGAATTTCTTGATGATAGTGTATACCCTGGACACTCATGGGCCGGAAATTTCAACAGTGTCGACACCGTCAGTCCGGCTGGGTTCCTCCAGTCTCCGGTGGAAGATCTGCGGGACATCCGTGGTCAGCCCCACTTGCGCCGTGCCCTCGAAGTAGCCGCTGCAGGAGGGCATCATATCCTGCTTTTTGGTCCGCCTGGTTCGGGTAAGACCATGGCTGCCAGGCGGCTTCCAGGCATACTGCCTGACCTTGATGATGCAGATGCGGTAAGTGTCACCACCTTGCACTCCCTCAGTGGGATGCTTCCTGAAGCTACAGGCCTCCTGCGAAGACCGCCCTTCAGGACTCCCCACCATGGCGCCTCTGCGGAAGGCATAATTGGAGGTGGACGCTCAAGAAAACCAGGAGAGATAAGCCTGGCCCATGCCGGGGTCCTCTTCCTGGACGAGACGCCGGAGTTCAGGGCCGATGTATTGCAGGCAATGAGGGAGCCCATAGAAAACGGCTGGATTTCCATAGCCCGGGCAGACCGTACGGTCAGTTATCCAGCCAGATTCCTGCTTGTACTTGCCTGCAATCCCTGCCCCTGCGGGAATCTGGGCAGGCCGTCCGGTGTATGCCTGTGCTCGGCTGATGAAATACGACGGTACTGGAAAAAACTTGGAGGGCCTTTGCTGGACCGCATGGATCTGCGCCTGCCCGTTCTGCAGGCTTCTCCGGCGGATCTGTCAGGACCGGCAGGCGAGGACAGCGCCACGGTAAGGGCCAGAGTTACCTTGGCGAGGAATGCCCAACTGGTGCGGTATCGTGATGAGACCATAAAATCCAATGGAAGGCTCTCCCCTGCGCTCACAGAATTGTACTGTGCACTGGATACAGAGCTTCGGACTTATCTTGACGAGGTGGCAGAACGCACCTTCCTTTCGTCCCGGGCTTATCACTCCGTTTTGAAAGTAGCCCGGACAATTGCCGATTTGGACGAAGCCGTAGCTGTCCGACTGAACCATCTGCAGGAGGCTGTTGCCCTTCGTCGTTACGGTGAAGAAGATCAATTCTGGATGGTGCCATGACCGGATGAAGTTCCCTGAAGCCGGACACCGTGCCTGGTGTGGCAACACTGCATTTTGTATAAAAACACTTGACAGTGGTCGTATAGATGACTATAAATAATACAACGATTTTCTAAATATTCCGCCAATTGCGGCTTGACGTGCATAGGTGGTTTTTGTATATTGATCGAGCGCCTTTTTAGAAATCACCTGATTCTAATCATTGGCTAAGATAATAATTGCAGTAATCTGCGTCTTCCGTTTACGGCTTTTGCCTAGTGCGGATGTTTGCAGAGACTGCTTGACAAAAGATGGCAAGGGCGCTATAAAATGCGCCACGCCGCGAGAGCGGCGGATGCAGACAGCTTGGCATGGAAATTGCAAGCTGCCGAGGGTTCCTTCACAGTAAATAGGGATGGGGAAGCAGGATAAGGAAAGATGTTTTTCTGTCTTCGCAAGAAGGCAGGCAAGCGTCAGCGAACGGAGTCCAGAAACCAGGCCTCAGGGCTTGGTGCCAATCGCAAGATTGGCAACGCCAGTACACTGGCGAAAAGTCATATGCGTGAAAGTGCGCCGCCCTTAAAAGCGGTGGGCGAATAGCGGGTATGCAGCGGCAAGCCTTCGGGCTTGTCGTGCCGCTTTCTGTCAAAGGGAAGTGGCGAAGATCGATTTTCCTAATAATTCTGGCGGCCTTCGGGTCGCTGGGAATATATCATGGAGAGTTTGATCCTGGCTCAGAACGAACGCTGGCGGCGTGTCTTAAGCATGCAAGTCGAGCGGCAAGGGTCAGCAATGGCCCCTAGAGCGGCGGACTGGTGAGTAACGC
>JAVEXH010000175.1:0-6248 GCA_034004175.1 Spirochaetia bacterium | reverse complement strand
AGCCACCCAGGAGTCCGTTTTTCAGGGTGGAAACATATTCCTCCCCCAGGGGGGACAAGGCTTCGGCTATGAGGTTTACCGATTCTTCCCAGCTATGCTCGGCTTTGGCCTGGGGCACCAGAGGGGCATACACATCGTAGTGCCGCAGCTCATCCAGACCCAGGGCCCGGCGGCGCAGTTCGTAGTACTCGTGAAGGACCGGCAGATTGTCACCGATGGTCTTGACCAGGTTGTCGTACACGCTCTCGGGTACATCGTCGGCGAACAGAGCCTGGGCCCTGCTACTGCTGTAGTTGCGCACCGTGGCCTGGTAGGAGTCCAGCTTGCACTGGCCTGCATACAACTGGGCCAGGGTGTTCTTGTGCCCGTCAAAGGCCTTGTAGAACAGGAAGTAAGCCTTCTGCCTGAGGCTGCGGTCGGGGTTCTGCATGAAGGAGCTGAAGCTGGACTGGCTCAGGGGCCTTGGCCCTTCAGGAGTCTCGATGGTGCCGAAATCAAAGTCTACGTTGGTCAGGACCGAGAAGGCCTCCTGGGGAGTCCCGGCGGCGTCGGCTGCCAGGGCCAGCAGGCGCTCCTCGGCCTCGGACAGCACATGGGGCTTGAACCGCAGTATCCTGGCCAGGAAGATGCGGTACTCGTCGTAGCGTGCCTCGGCCATCCAGGTCTTAATGGCCGTCTCAGGAATGCGCTGCAATTCGGGATTCATCCAGCTCCAGGCACCGGCCCCCTTGGTGGCCACCATCATGTAGCGCCCCATACGGCCCCTGGAGGCTGAATCACCCTCGTCCTCGGTCTGCCGCAGGTGGGCATAGTAACCCAGGCGCTCGCCAAGAAGGGAGAACTCCCTGAAAGACTCCAAGGCTGAAAACAGGGCATCCGAAGAGTTGCCAAGGGTGCCCTGGAAGCCAGCGGCGGCGGCCATCATCTTCTCCCAGATTTTGAAATCTGCTTCCCAGGCTTCCTCATCCGGGTACAGGGCTCCAAGGTTCCACTTATGCTCAGCGGGCACCTCTGCCCGGACTGGTATCCCATGTTTATGCTGCATGACGTATCTCCTCTTTGAATATCCTGCGCCGGTTGGATTGTCGGGGTGAACCGCAACGCCCCGGATACGTGATCCGGGTGACAGTATAAACCAAAAAGCAAAGCAGATCATTCCATTTCGGGATTCCATGACTTAGACTGAAGACAATCCACATGCCACAGGGTACGGCCCTGATGAGGCAGTCCGCCGTGCAATAGTGGGACTGGACGTAAAGCACAGTAGAATGGACAGCACACCATGGACGATACCTGCATAGAAACCACCCGGGAGGTTCTGATGAGCCTCCTTCAGACAACCCGCTCGGCCTTTCTGGCTCTGGATGGTACCGACAGGATCATCGGCGTCTTGCCGCATACAGAACCGCTACCGGGCTTGGGGCCGGAGGAACTGCTGGGTTCAACACTGGCAAAGGCCCTGAAAACCGATTTCGTACGGGTGCAGGACAGCCATGGAACCTGGGACGAGCTGGGGTATTATACCGATGCATCCGGTGCCAGACGGCCGTTCCAGGTACGCCGCTTCGAGGGGCCAAAGCATCCATACGCAGCCCTCTTTCCCGGTGCCCTCAGATTCATCCTGGCCACGCCCCTATCGGCCTACACAGCCCTGGAATGCGGCGACAAGGGCCCAGGGGCCCTGCATGCCCAGGAACTGGAAACCATAAACCAGAAACTCAGGCGCCGGGCTCGCAAGCTCAAGCGCAACCTCGAGGTTCTTGAGGCCAGGAACAACGAAATCATACAGGAGATGAACCTGGCGGTGGAACTGCAGAAGAGTCTCCTGCCCAAGTCATACCCCGACATGGATCTGGTCGGCTTCACCCACCGCTACATACCCCTGGCCATGGTTGGCGGCGACTTTTTCGATATCGTCAAATTATCCGACGACCTGGTGGGAATCATGATCAGCGATGTGTCAGGGCATGGGGTTGCCCCGGCCTTCATCACCGCAATGCTGAAGAGTTCCTTTGATTACCTTGTCTCTGCCGACACCGGGCCGGCCCAGCTGATGACCAGGCTGAACGAGGAATTCTCCAAGATAATAGACACCGACCATTATGTGACAGCTTTCTACGCTATCTTCGATTTCAGTACCATGACCTGCAGGTACTGCAATGCCGGCCACCCTCCCCAGCTTCTGGCCCATACGGACGGCAGCTTTACCGAAATGGGGCCTGACAACCCGATCATAGGTATGCTGGACAGCTTCGGGTACCGCGATGAGAGCGTGCCCTTCCGCAACGGTGACGTTCTCTGCTTCTATACCGATGGAGTACTGGAAGCCAGGGCTGCCGACGGGACCCTGTTCGGACTGGAGGGCATCAAGCGCAGTGTGGGCAAAGCCTTCAACGGCGCTCTGGACGCTATGGCAGACGGCATGATAACCGACCTGATCCAGTACATGAAGGATCCCTACTTCGAAGATGACATAACCATCCTGCTCGGACAGGTGATAGACAGCCTGTAAAAGCCGGTCGCCCGTAAAAACCGGTCAGCCGGATAAACCGGAATCAACCCGGGGTTCACGAAAACAGGGGCTCGGTGAAGACTATCGACTCCTGCATCGGGTCAATGCGGGTCTGGATTCCAAGTGGCATGATGTGCCTGGGATCGGTGTGGCCGAAGTCGATATTTGTCACTATCGCAATATCCCTGCAGTTGAACTCTCCCGCCACGACCCTGAGAACTTCCTTGTCCAGGGCAAGCTTCTCCTCTGCGCTGTAATCTTTCGGTTTTGCAACCAGGAGTCCCTTCAGCCTCTGGAGGATCCCCTGGACGCCGAAATTGCGCAGGATGTAGCCAACCTGTTCCGGAGTGGGCTTGTCCTCCGAGGTTTCGAAGAACAGGATACGGTCGTTCCAGAAGTCTTTCCCTGGCCAGGCGAGGGTGCCGTTGATCATGGCAAGTATCTCGATGCAGCCACCCCACAGCCTGCCTTCTGCTGCCAGGCCCTTCTGTATCCAGCGGTGGCCGGTATCAGCTGTGAGCAGGGCATCCACCTTGCCCACATTTTCAGGATCATTCCAGTCCTTGTAGGCGTTGGACCAGGTTCCGAAGGGAGCAAGGCCATATCCACCGCTGCTGAACAGGACCCGCCCGTACTCGGCCAGGGCATCCGGGAAACAGGCAAGCTGGGAGAAACCAGCCATGACTGAGTTGCCATGATAGGTTACCAGACCATGGAGATTCAGGTAACACAGGATGCTGGTACTATCGGAAAATCCCATTATCAGTTTCGGATTTGCCAGGATGGCTGGCACATCAAGATGCTCCAGGATGCGAACGGAGTCACTGCCGCCTATGGAACAGATGATTCCAGAGACAGAGGGATCCTTGAAGGCCGCATTGAGGTCTGCTGCCCGCAATTCTGGATTGGCATACAGGGTGGCAGCGCTCATCCGGGCAGTAGGATACTCGACGATTCTGAAACCAAACTCTTCCTTCAGAACCTTCAAACCCTGGTCAAAGATGTGTGGATATGCCGCCGGGCCGCCCCAGGATGGTGACAGCACTGCCAGAGTGTCTCCCTTTTCCAGTTTTTTTGGTTTGATACCGGTTCTACTGTACATGTCACCAGTATGCAGAAACCTGAGTCCCCAGGCAACAGCTACTTGGCCCTGCCATTGCAACGCCAAGCAGCCGCGGCCATTTCAGCCCGGCCTTGCAGGCACCTTCAACGAGGCCACCCGCTCCAGGAATCGCTCCATCATCAGGAAAGCCGTTTCGGTATACAGCTCCACGGTATCATCAGGGCCGTGCAGGGCACTCCAGGTTGCGGGCATGCGCCTGTGGGGTTCCACCGGCGAAGCCCACTGAGGCAGGCCACCAAGGCCGGACAGTTCTTCCGCCTCGTTCCGCGGCAGCACAGTACATACCAGGGCCGGGACACCGGCCAGCATGAAGCCTATATCCTCGCCAAAGGGTACGGGCAGATGGTATACCGGCATTCGCCCCGCCAGATGCCGCCCCAGGTATACAGCCAGATCTTCCACCTCTGCAGCCAGGGTTTCATGGATGGGCAGGTGCGGTATCCGCCGGTCATCTGCCACCCGGTCTTCTGCCGCCCTCATCCGGGGCATTCCAGCCAGGCCGGAACAGGATGACGAAAGGATCAAGGCGTCTCCCCTGCCGGTCACATCAAGGGACAGGACCAGTGGCAACTCGTAGCCCAGACCGGAGAAAGCCTTGCCGAGGGCGTAGGCTCCCTGCTGGCTCACCGAGGCTCCGGATAGTTCCTCGTGATCGGTGAAGACGGCGACGGTGTTGAAGACCTCCGGGAGTTTTCCCGGGATGGTTCCCCGGCTGTTCCGGGAGCCGGGTCCTGTGCCAGGCCGCTGGGTGCGACCTGGATCCGGCTGCTGACCGGGGTCTGTACCCGGCCGCTGGCTGCCGGTGACGAAACGCCAGAGCTGGAGGCAGGCGGCGGAGTTGTCCAGGGCACCAGGGGTGCCAGGAACCCTGTCATGATGGGCTGTGAGCACCTTCATGCGATACCGTCGATCCCTCACCGAGCCCCGGGGGGATACCACGATGAAGCGGCCACCGGCCAGCTCTACAGGCCTGGGTTCGCAACCAGCAGCTGTCAGGGCTGTCATGAGTTCGCCGGAACGGTCTGCACCTATGTTCATGAAACGCGGGAACCAGCCAGGCAAGTCCACGGACATCAGACTGAAACCTTGCCGGGTAATCCCATTGTCTGACTAACCTCGATGCTTACGCGCGTGGTGGATCTCATCGGCTACATGATAGGCCCCGACGGCTGATCTGTAAACAGGATCGGTAAACCGATGTAGCTGGCAGCCGGAATTCGGTTGCTTGATCTTTCAAATTGCTCCCGGTGATACTACACTGGTCTGGAAAAGCTATCCACAGGAGAAGCACCTATGCACCAAGTCAGCATAAGTTACCCATCGGGAGAAACCGCATCCTACCCCTTCGGCATCAAAGTTTCCGAAACCATAAGCGGCTTCGGCCCCCTGGCCCATCCCATCGCCGCAGTGATGGTTAACAACGAACTGCAATCACTGGATGCCAGGATAAACACAAACTGCTCCATCGCACCGGTGCTGATAAATTCACAACCCGGAGCCTATGCTTACCGTCGATCCTTGTGTTTCCTTGCTGCCATTGCCGCCAGGGACCTGTTTCCCCAGCGGACACTCGTGGTTGGCCAGGCAATAGGCTACGGTTTCTACCATTACTTCGAGAACGGCCCCATCAGCCAGGCACAGACCGCAGCCCTCGAGGCCAGAATGCGCGAACTGGTCCAGCAGGACATTCCCATCTCCATGCAATGGTTCAGCTATGAAGATGCCATTTCCCATTTCAGGCAGAACAACCAGGAGGATACCCTCCTGCTCCTGGAACTCATGAACGATCCACGGATAGCCCTGAACGAATGCGCGGGCTTCAGGGACCTCCATGTGACTCCCCTGGTGCCATCCACCGGGGTCATGAAGGTATTCCAGCTCATGCCCTATGACGAAGGTTTCCTGCTCCGCTATCCGCGCAAGGAAACCCCCGAGCGGATCCCTGATTTCATCGACGATCAACTGCTGTACAAGATAACCGACGATGCCCGTAAACGTTCCCAGATTCTGGGGGTGTACAGTGTCGGAGCCCTGAACCGCATAAACAACCCCAAGAAGATGAAGGAATACATCCAGGTAGCCGAGACCCTTATGAACAAACGGGTAGCCGAGATAGCCGACCGTGTGGCGGCCAAGGCTGACACCGTGAAGGTTGTTCTCATTGCCGGGCCTTCAAGCTCAGGCAAGACAACCACCTCCAAGAAACTGTCCATTCAGCTCAAGGTCCTGGGCTATGATCCGGTGATCATTGGCCTGGACGACTATTTCGTGGACCGCGACCGGACTCCCAAGGACGAGCATGGCGAGTTCGATTTCGAGTGCCTGGAAGCCCTGGACGTGGAATACCTGAACGAACAGCTTCTGGCCTTGTTCAGGGGAGAGGAAGTGGAACTACCCGCCTACGACTTCAAGACAGGAAGCCGAAAACCATCAGGCAGACGCATCCGGCTTGGAAACCGTCAGATACTCGTCATGGAAGGCATTCATGGTCTGAACGACCAGCTGACCCCACGCATCCCCAGGGAGCAGAAATTCAAGATCTACGTCTCCGCCCTGACCCAGATAAACCTGGACTACCACAACCGTATTTCCACCACCGACAACCGTCTGATA
>JAVEXH010000174.1:0-6259 GCA_034004175.1 Spirochaetia bacterium | reverse complement strand
TCGGTGAGTCACAGCCTTGCCATCGGTGAGTCACAGCCTTGCTATCGGTGAGTTACAGGATTGCTATCGGTGAATCACGGGATTGCTTGCGGTGAATTACAGGATTGCTATCGGTGAATTGAAATCTTGCTTGATACTACTAGAGCTTAAAACCAAGGCAGTAATTCCGGCTCAGACTTTTTTACATTCCTCCAGTACAGGAAAATCGAAGGCCGGGTCAGATATCTTTCAGCTTTTCCAGATCAGCCGCGTCCTGGATGCGGCCAGTTGATTGTTTGTTCCGCCTCAGCTCAGCTAAGCCAATGAATCTGACCTGCTCTTTGCCGTATTTTCCTGTGACAGCATGAGCTCGCGCTTCATGGAAAGCAACGCCGTCAATTTGGTTCAGCAAGTCTATGCGGACCGGCTCTACACCAAAATTAAGAATAGCTCCTGGGGTAAAAATGGAATGTGGGATATCCTCTGCATTGAATCCAAATTCCACCAAGGCTGATTGTAGCTTCTTTACATTGGTTTCGGACCCGTCATAAAATATGTCAAGATCCTTGGTAAATCTAGGGTACCCATAAAAGGCTACTGCGTACCCACCTACTATGACATAATCGCAGTCATACTTTTCGAGTAACCGCAAGAACTCTTCGAAATCTTGCTGGGTATTCATAGTTCAATCTTCCTGCCTCAAGACGGAGGCGTTCAACCAGATCCAGACGTTCTTCCGGAGACATGTTTCGATATTCACTGATATCGTTTCTGCTTGAATCTCCGAAGGAATTGAAAACTCGAATTGTAGGTGTTCTCTCCATTAGGTGATCATACAGCCTTGAATTGGTTGGGTCAACTCGGATACTTGCAGACTTTGATTACGAAATCTCCCGGACACAACCTAGACGGTTCTGCCCGGGAGGTTTTTAAAGATCAGGAAACTGTCAGTGCAAAGTCGGCTTTTACTTCTTTCAGATCCTTGGTGTTGTTTATGCAGCGGATGTACACCTCGTAGGGGCCTGGTTCCAGGTTGCCGGGCACCTGGGCCACCACGGTACGTTTGTCCTGGTAGGCATACTCGGTGCTGCGATGTTCCGATCCGTTGATGAAGAACACACCCTGGTTCTGGTCGCTTTCATCAAACTGCAGGCGCAGGCCGTTTACCCGCACATAGTCTCCCGGCTTGGTTGCCGCGCTTGCCTTGACGGAATCCACACTGCGTATCACTGGATTGTACTTCTCGAAATGCTCGGTCCGGATGAACTGCGCCTGCTTGGTCACTTCATCCTGGAACTCCGAACCCGGGCGGTAATGCAGGCGCACTCCATGCTTGCAGTCTCCCTGACCGGGAGTAAAAGCCTGGTCCTCATCCTCGAAGGATCCACAGGCTGTCAGATGGAAGGAACCAAAGGGTGTCTTCACATACCTTCCATCGGCCACCAGTCTGGCCAGTTCTTCCTTCAGCAGCATCAAGGTTCCGGCAATGTCAGGTGCAGTGATGGTTGTCCTGCCGCTTGCCATGATGCGGACCAGCTCCTCGAACTCCACACGGCCAGTCGATTCCGTCCTGACAAAGAAAGGCTTGTCACTGTTGCCAAGATGGTTTTTTGATGTTGTGATCTTTATCGGCATTCATTTTCTCCTTGCTGGCAGGCCTTGCGCAGCACGCTCTGCCAGCCTTTTTTGAGCTTGTTTCCAGCCTTACAGGCCGGATATGTTTTGTTCTCCCGGAATGAACTATATGCAGTATCGGCATGTTTATTTAATATTTACTAGCAAAATGTATTCATATCAGGTATTTTTTACTGATATTGCAGAAAACAGTTGCCGCTTGCTCACTGTACAAAGCAAACAAGAACAGGGCTACCTCCATTGGCCTGGCAGCTGGCTGTCTCAGGGCTGACCATAAAAACACCCCTGGCTCGAACGGTCATCTTCAAGTGGAGCGACATAGACAAGGTTGAATACATCAATCCTGAAACCACACAGGAAATACTGGGCGAGGGTGTCAGGAGTCAGTTCCAGCTGAGGGAAGACCAGGATATCGGCGGGTACATCCGCCTGCTGAGAACCAGATCACCGATGTACAGGTATCCTCCCCTTGCATTCCACCAATCCACCTCATATAGTATCTGGATGAACAGGAAGTACCTGATATCATTGCTCGTCATCATCTCCTGCCTCTTTCCCACACGCCTCTCTGCCCAGAATCTGATCATCAATTCCAACGATGTCATGCCCCGCTCGTCAGCAGACGGCTCGGGGTATGAAGACCGTATACTAAAGGAAGCCTTCCGGCGGGTCGGTGCGACATTTGACCGTATCACGGTACCCTCTGCCCGGGCATTGATCCTGGCCAATCAGGGGGCCATAGACGGCGACTACGTCCGAATCCAGGGCATAGATTCGTCGTTCCCCGATCTGGTACGGGTCGATGTGCCCATCGCTACCATGGACTTCTCCGCTTTCACTGTCAGTCCAGGTCCTTATCCCGTCTCCTGGGCCGACCTGGCTTCGGTTCCGTTTGCCCACATCATAGGCTGGAAGATCGTGGAGCAGAATACAGCAGGCTTCGGTTCGGCCCAGAAGGTACGTGACCCGGAGGCGCTCTTCGCCATGCTGTCTTCAGGCAAGGTCAGAACCGTCGTTTACGATCGGTCCGAGGGCCTGCGGTACCTGCGGAACCTCGTCCAGGGAATGGATCCGGACAGTATCCGGGTTACAAGCCTGGAGCAACGCGGCATGTACCTCTACCTCAATGCCAGACACAAGGATCTTGCAGGACGTCTGGAAGCTGCCCTTTCAGACATGGAGCAGGAGGGGCTCATCGCCTCCATCACTGCCGAAGTTGAAGGTGGTCTGTAGGTAGATGGCACCAAGGAAAATATACATCGGCATAGGCCGGAGGATGGCGGTGTTTACCGTCATCGTGGGCATAGCCGTCATGACAGTGATAGCCCTTGTCCGGGGAGTTGCCACAATCCGACAGATCGACCACCTGTTCCGCCTGAATCTGGAGGGGCAGGCTGATGCTTACACAAGCGCGATAGAAGCGGCTCTCTGGGTGCACGACATGGAAGTACTCGGAGCCCTCGTCGATGGCATAGGAAACTCGCGACTTGTTGCCCGGGCAACTGTCATGGAGGAAGGTGCCGTACTCCATGAAGCGGTCAGCGGTCCCGACTCGGCCCGCCTCATTGTCAAACGCGAACTCAGCCACGAGCTACTTGACCAGGACCTTGTCATCGGCTCCCTTGTGATCCATGCAGACGACCGCGAGTTCCGCTACGAAATCCTCTCCTGGCTGGCCGTCGAGTTGCCTCTCGATCTGGCCGGCGTGCTCTTGATAGGCGGTGTACTGTATGGCTACGTCAAGCGTCGCCTGGCCGACAGGCTCAGGACCGACGCAGACGCGATAGCTACGTTTGACCTGCGGAACGACCCACCACTCTACCGCGGAGCTGGTAGACCGGATGACGAGATCTCCGAACTTGAGCGCGGTTTCGACCGCATGTCGGATGCGCTTCGCGGGAACTTCCGGGAACTTGACGAAGCCCATCGCAATCTGACGACAAAACTTGACGAACGGACGCTGCTGATACGCGAGTTGTTCCACCGCACCAGGAACAACATGCAGACAATACTGTCCTTCATGTCCCTTGAATCTTCCCACATCGACGATGACCGGCTCAGGCAGCCGTTCCGGAGCCTGGAGACCCGTATCCATGCAATGGCACTTGTCCATCAGATGCTTGCAGACGGGGAAGACCTCAACGTCATCGAGCTTGGCCCCTACCTGACCCAGCTTTCCATGCTCGTGGCTGCCGCAGAAGATTTTGCCCTGCGTAACATAGTTGTGCTTGTTCATGCGCCAGCAACTGCCGAGGCCGGATTGGAGGAGGCCATTCCGCTGGGACTGGCGTTGACGGAACTCCTGACAAACATGACCCGCCAATGTCTACCCTGTTCTCCGGGAATCGGCTGGGAACCTGAGTTCCGTGTCACTGTGGACGGTACAGCCTGCGATGGCGAACAAAGATCCATAATCATCAGCCTCCAGGCACTCGGCAACCCGAAAGGCGCAACCGAACCTCTTCATCCCCTCCCTCGCTTGGCGGCCATCAAGCTGGACCTGGTGGAAGCCCTCGTGGAAGGTCAGCTGAACGGAAACTTCTCCGTCTTGAACGAATCTGATGGCTCGCTCGTCTTCCGCATGGAGTACGTGGCGTAAAGGAATTCCCCTCGTGCCTGAAACCACTGTAACCACACAAGGGCAACTCAGCGTCCCGCAGCTAGGACACAAGCCCCTCTGTCAGCTCGGGGTGGGTAACCGCTCCGGAGGATGGAGCCTTGGCCACCACCAGATTCGGCTTGAAGTAGACAACAGCCCCTGCAGGGATCAGCGACTCAAGCCGGGCCGCTTCAGCCGCGGCGCGGGCCATGGCAACGATATCAAGACCGTGCATAACCATCAGTTCATTTGCGCCCGTGATCCCGGCATAACCCAGGGGCAACCACTTTTTCCAGCGATGCCCCTTTGCTCAATCCAGTCTCTGATAGTACAATTCCGGCATGGATGATACGGGCGGCATGAATGATACTGCACTCACAGCAGACACTGCCTTCATACGGCTTCTCAACGACCTGACAGAGGTAATGCTGGACACCAGCGATCTGGGCAGCATGCTCCAGTCCCTGGCAGATCGCATGTCCAGTGTGATCGGTGCCGATGGGTGCTACATAACCTCCTGGGATGCTGATCGTCGCACTACGACTCCCATGGCGGCCTATGGCCCTCAACGTTCCGTATACAGCACTTTTACCATGGTGCCAGGAGAGAGGACCCTTACCGAAGCAATAGCCGAAGCAGGTCATACCCTTGTTGTAGAGGATGCCCTGACCAGCAGCTATCTAAGCCCGAGGATTGCCGCCGCCTTCCCGGCCAGATCACTCCTTGGCTTGCCCCTGCTTTCCAATGGAAAGGTTCTGGGGGCAATACTGATCAGCTTCGATTCCTACCATCACTTCACCGGACAGGAAATTGCACGCAGCGAACATGCTGCACGGCATGTGTCCTATGCGGTAGCCACGATGCGGCTCCTTGAAGCGGAGAAACAACGATCCGAAGAATTGCTGGCCCTGAACCATATCGGCATGGCCATAAACTCGGGGCTGGATTTTGACCAGGTTGTACAGACGATACTGGAACAATGCCGGGAAATAATCGCCCTTGATACCTTTTACCTGGCTCTGTACGACGAAGAGCATGACAGGCTCAGTTTCCCGCTCTTCTTTGACAATGGAGCCATCATACCCTTTGATCCTGTGGCCCTGGGCCTGAAACCGGGGCTCAGCGGCCATATCATAAAAACGCGGAGTTCCCTGTACCTCCCGGACACCCTTGCGCCAGGCCTGGATGCAGGCTACGGTACCGTGCGTACCGGAGGCAAGCCCACACGATCTTTCATAGGTGTGCCACTGATGTACCGGGACAAGGTGCTGGGGGTCATGTCGGTGCAGAGCCTGCTGCCCAATGCCTATGATTCACGCCAGATCCGGCTGATGGAGACCATAGCGGCGCAATCCGCCATTGCCATAGAAAACGCCAGGCTTTACAACGAACTCCGCCGCCTGTCCGTCACCGATGGCCTGACTGGTATCTTCAACTACCGCAGCCTGATGGAACTCGGGGTAATGGAGTTTGCCAAGGCCAGGCGTCTGGACCGGCCATTGTCACTCATCTTCCTGGACATAGACCTTTTCAGGGACTTCAACAACCTTCACGGACACGCCACCGGCAACACCGTACTTGTGGCTGTTGTTGATGGGATCAGTACATGCATTCGTGGAATAGATCTGTTTGCACGCTTTGGTGGCGAGGAATTTACAATCATCCTTCCAGAGACGCCACAAACCCAGGCCTTGCCGGTAGCCGAGCGCATCAGGAAATCGGTGGAGGGCCTGCGTATTCCAGTCACAGGCCACCCAGACGGTTTGTCTGTTACCATAAGCCTGGGCCTGGCTACCCTGCAGCCTGGGCATACCCGCTTCCAGGATCTGCTGGATGCGGCCAACAGCGCAGAACGCCTTGCAAAACAGAACGGCAGGAACAGGGTGGAAGTGGCTTGCTGACAAAGTCCTTCCAGGGAAACGGCTCCGCCAGGTCTACAGACACCCGCGCAACCGTCACACTACACCGGACAGTTTCACAAGAAAGTATTGTAGAATTCCAGTATTGCTCCTAGAGTAATGGTTAATAGTAATTAATTGATGGATG
>JAVEXH010000173.1:0-6272 GCA_034004175.1 Spirochaetia bacterium | reverse complement strand
ACTCGGCATCAACGAGGAAAAGAGAATTTCGCGCCAAGCCGCAAAGCACGCAAAGGAGTACGAATTTGAATAAGAACTCAAATACCCACCCCTCTCCCTTAGCGTCCTTGGCGCCTTTGCGCGACAAATTCTTATCTTCCGGCATCAAGGCTGATCAATGACCGAGAATGAGCTTGCCGCGATCGTTGTGGATATAAGCATCAACATTCACAAGACCCTGGGCCCTGGGTTGCTGGAGAGCGCCTATGAATCGATCCTCGCCTATGAACTTGGGATAAAAGGTCTTCATGTAGAACGACAAGTTCCGCTGCCTTTGATGTGGCACGGCATGATAGTGCATGAAAGTTTCCGGGCCGACATTATCGTCGAGAAAAAACTAATCATCGAGCTTAAATCCATCGAAAAATTGTTGCCTGTCCATAAAAAACAAGTTATTACCTACTTGAAAGTATCCAGCTTTAAACTCGGTCTACTCCTCAATTTTGGTTCTTCGTTAATGAAAGAAGGTATAGTCCGCCTTGTAAATGGATTGGATGAATGCAATTGATTCTTGACTACGACGACTGATAGGAGCAGATAATGCCCACCCACACCCCCTTTATCGAAACCCAGTTCCCCCTCGAGATCCTTTCGATGGAAAGCTACAAGGAGCGCAAGGCGAATCTCGGTCAGACTCTTACCGGGCTGGGCAAATGGTGGGGCCGCAAGCCCCTGATCCTGGTGCGGGCGACCATCCTGGGCCTGCTCCTTCCCGCCAGCGATGATCCGGCTGCCGACCGGCAGCTGTTTCTTAAAATACTGACAATGGACGAAGATGGCCTATGGCGGCGTAAGCGGAAGCCGCTCGGGGCCGACCAGGTGGCCCTGCTTCTGGGAGCGGACGCGACCAAGGACCTGATCAACCAAGGCGCAAAGCCCAAATGGGCTCGCGGCGTCGAAAAGGCTGCCAAGGAGGCCCTGGAAGCCCGGGCCTTCGCGCGCCTCTCCTACCAGGACAAGCTGGAGTACTGCTGCCGGCCCGAGGAGATAGACGGCCCGGGTCCTGAGGCCTGGGCAGACATAAACCGGCGATTGGGCACGCAGGCCTCTACGTTGCCCGAATTATTCAAACAACTATCGGAGAAGGTCCTGGGCCACGCCGCCAGGGTGGGCGACGTGTTCTGTGGCGGCGGCAGCATACCCTTCGAGGCCGCCCGTCTGGGGCTTGAAGCCTGGGGCAGCGACCTGAACCCCGTGGCCACTTTGCTCACCTGGGCCGCCGTGCACCTGATGGGCGGCGGGCAAGAGGTTCAGAAGCAAGTAAAAGCCGCCCAGGAGAAAGCCTGGCAGGCCGCTGACGAGCAGATCACCGCCTGGGGTATAGAGCACGACGGCACGGGCAACCGCGCGGATGCCTACCTGTACTGCATTGAGGCCAAGAGCCCCGCCACCGGACTCTGGGTGCCGCTTGCGCCTTCATGGGTGATAGGTGAAAGAACCAGGACAGTTGCCATCCTTAAAAAGAATGAGCACAAGGGCAACTATGATATAGAGATTGTAAGCAATGCCAGCGACGCTCAGATGAAGGCGGCCAAGGCCGGCACGGTGCAGAAGGGCGAATTGGTCTGCCCGGAAACAGGCAAGCGCTACGGCATAGCAGGTCTGCGCGGTGACAGCCGTAAAGACGGCGAGTCGGTCTACGGCCTACGGCTATGGGAAAACGACGACCTGATGCCGAGACCCAATGACACCTTCCAGGAGCGGCTCTACTGCGTGCGCTGGGTTGCTCCCGGTGGAGACCGGTTGTACCGAAGCGTAACCAAGGCCGACCTGGAGAGGGAAGCCATGGTGCTAGCCTTGTTGCGCGAACGCTTTACCGACTGGCAGGAGCGGGGGTTCATACCGTCGATGAAGATCGTGCCTGGATATAATACCGCACAACCGATCCGGGAGCGGGGCTGGACGCATTGGCACCATCTGTTCAATCCGAGGCAGTTATTGGTGATAGGAGCAATAAATAATAACCTTTCAAATGCATTTAACAATGCATCTTACTTTTTGATCCTCTCAAGGCTCGCTGATTGGAACTCACGTTTGAGTGCATGGATGCCACACGCGGGTAATGAGAAAGGAAATCAGGTTTTTGCTAATCAGGCATTGAATACACAATTCAATTACTCTTGTAGGCCAATTCTCCGACTTGATACTTCAAAGCTACAGTTGGATAACCGTTCAACAGTGTGTACAAGTTGCACGGTTACTGCTTGTGATGCCCGCGATGTAACCTGGACCGCCGACTACTGGATCACTGACCCGCCCTACGCCGACGCCGTCAACTACCACGAGCTGGCGGACTTCTTCCTCGCCTGGTACGATAAGCAGCTGCCCAAGCTCTTCCCAGAATGGTACGCCGACTCGAGATCCGCCCTGGCGGTAAAGGGCGATGGGCAGGACTTCAAGCAGGCTATGGTCGACATCTACGCCAATCTGGCCGCGCACATGAACGCCGACGGGCGGCAAGTGGTAATGTTTACCCACCAGGACTCAGGTGTCTGGGCGGACCTTGGCATGATACTCTGGGCCGCCGGCCTGCAGGTGACCGCTGCCTGGACCATCGGCACCGAGACCACCAGCGGCCTCAAGCAGGGCAACTACGTACAGGGCACGGTCCTCCTTGTGCTTCGCAAGCGCACCGAGACCCGCACCGTCTGGAACGACGAACTCATTCCCATGGTCGACGATGCCGTCCGCGAGCAGATGGAGCAGATGCGCCGGGTGGACGACGCCAACCATCCGCAGTTCGGCGACACCGACTATCAGCTCGGTGCTTATGCAGCCGCCCTCAAGGTTCTCACCGGCTTTTCGGGCATAGAAGGACTGGACATCAAGATAGAACTGTTCCGGCCTCGCAAGAAGAACGATAAGAGTGAGTTCGAGAAGATCATAGAACGCGCCGTCAGCATCTCTGCGGGTTACCTGGTGCCTCGGGGCCTGGAAAAACATGTCTGGCGATCCCTGGACAACCAGGAGCGCCTGTACCTGCGCGGCCTGGAGCTGGAGCAGCACCGCGAAGGCCGCCAGGGCGCCTACCAGGAACTGGCAAGAGGCTTTGGTGTGCAGGAGTACAAGCTGCTCCTGGGCGAGACTGCAGCCAACCAGGCACGCTTCAAGGCTGCATCCGAGTTCAAGCGCGCGGGCCTTGGCGGCGACGGCTTCGGTGCTACCATCCTACGTCATCTCTTGTTTGCCATCCACGAGACCGCCCGCACCGAGAGCCCCCGGGAGGGACTCAATTACCTGAAGGCCGAACGCGCTGATTACTGGACCAGGCGCAGCGACCTCCTGGCTATCCTTGCTTACCTGTCCGGTATGGGCAGCCACGCCGGCATGGAGCACTGGAAGGCCGACGCCGAGGCCGCCGCCCTGCTGGCAGGCATCATGGGCAATGATTACGCGGGAAGCTAGGGCGTGAGGGATGTTCCAGACTGTGCATGATAAGTATCCATCAATTATTTATTGTCTTTATTGCTTTTATGGAATAGACTAACCTGGTAGTTATGTAAAATCATGAGTCCGGATGGAGGCAAATGTGTCTGGTCGGGAACCCTTCTCCTTGCGCCTCGTACAGCCGCGATTCGATGATCCCCTGACGGATCTTATCCTGGAACTGGATCATCAAAGAAGATTCGTTCTCGGAGGGTCCACGCCGCCCCAGCTGTTCTTCCAGCTCAAGCAGTTGTTCCATATTTTCGAGAGTCTTGGGTCTGCCCGTATAGAGGGCAACCGCACCACCATAGCAGAGTGGGTAGACCAGGAGCTGGAAGGAAGACAGGCCGCCGAACCCGTCCAGGAAATACTCAATATCGATCATGTCCTGGCCTGGGTGGAGTCTGTCTGGTCGGCCGACCCTGAGTCTTTCCGTATCGACCATCGCCTGGTGCGGGAATTGCACCGTCAGGTAACGGGTTCCCTGTCCGTTACTGCAGAAGGCGATGCCACACCCGGTTCCTACCGGAACACGCTGGTGCGCATCAGTGGTGCAGAGCACCGGCCACCCGAGGCGGCAGATGTCCAGCCATTGATGGAAGAGCTGCTTTCGTTCCTGGCCAAAGACGACCCCGGGAAATATGACCTCATCAAGATAGCCCTGGCCCATCACCGCTTTGCCTGGATACATCCTTTTGCCAACGGAAACGGCAGGACGGTGCGTCTGCTCACCTACGCCCTGCTGCTCAAGGCCGGCTTCCGGGTAGGCAGTACGCTGCCGGTAGCACGGCTGATAAATCCGACCGCAATTTTCTGCTCGGACCGCAATGCATACTATGCACAGCTGGCCCGGGCCGACAGCGGCAACGACGATGATCTGCTGGCCTGGTGCCGCTATGTCCTGTCAGGCCTGAAAGCGGAACTTGACAAGGTAAACCAGCTCCTTGATTACTCCTGGCTTGCGAAGAATGTGCTGGCGCCGGCCATTATGGAGCTTCACCAGAAGAATGGCCTGTCGGACAAGGAACGGAGCATCCTTCTTTTCACGATGGAAACTCCGCAGATCAGGAACAGCGACCTTCACCTGGGGGTAGGCCAGGTGCAGACCTCCCGCATACTCGCAGAACTCAGGAAGCGGAAGCTCCTTGTCAGCGCCCCCGAGGCCGAACGCAAGTACATCCTGGGCATCCATGGCAGCCCGCTGATGCGGATGGTCATACGCCAGCTGGATCGACTTGGCTTCCTTCCCATACGGGGAGAAATATGATCAAGCGCTATGTCTTCCAGCGGAAGCGTACCCCCACCGGAACGGCCTTCCTGAACGAGCGCCTGGCCGGAGCTGTCAGCTATGACCGTATTGCAGGCTATTTTGACAGCTCCCTGCTGGAGATGGCTGGCGAGGCCTTCGAGGAACTCTCCGGGAAGGTCAGGCTGCTCTGCAATGCTGATATAAATCCGGCCGACGTAGCCGCCGCCGAGCAGGCCCAGAAACTCAGCTTCTTCAAGAACGACCCGGCTGCCTTCGCCAAGCGCGGTGGAGATCGGCTCGAGCTGCTGTTACGTCTGCTGAGCACAGGCAAGCTGGAGGTGCGGGTCCTGCCCGACGAAGTATTCGGACTCGTGCATGGGAAGGCTGGCGTCATATCCTATGCCGATGGCCGCAGAACCAGCTTCATGGGCAGTGCCAACGAAACCTACTCCGGCTGGAACCTCAACTACGAACTGGTCTGGGAGGACGACAGCCCGGAAGCCTGCGACTGGGTCCAGGCAGAATTCAACCGGCTCTGGAACCATGTTCTTGCTCGACCTCTGGCCGACGCGGTAGTCAAGGAAGTGGAGCGCCTGGTCCACCGCACCGAGATCGATATAAACGCCTGGAAGAAGGATGCCGACAAGGCCTTGCCAGCGTCCGTAGCGGTGGAGACCCCGGTCTTCCGCAAGGAGTTCGGGCTCTGGCCCCACCAGAAATATTTCATACAAGTGGCCTGGCAGGCCCACAAGGCGTACGGCGCGCGATTCGTGCTTGCCGACCAGGTAGGCCTCGGCAAGACCGTCCAGCTGGGCGTCGCGGCCCAGCTTATGAGCCTGTACGACGACAAACCGGTTTTGGCCCTGTTGCCTAAGACTCTTATGCAGCAATGGCAGACCGAGCTGTGGGACCTGCTTGATGTGCCCAGCGCCCGCTGGGATGGCCGGCAGTGGATAGACGAGCAGGGCCTCGAGTATCCGCCGCTGTCCAGAAACCCCCTGATGGAATGCCCACGGCGCATCGGCCTGGTGTCCCAGGGACTGGTGGTGCATGGTAGTTCGCAGGTGCAGGCCCTTCTTGATGTCCAGTGGAGCTGTGTAATTGTGGACGAGGCCCACCGGGCGCGTCGATCCAAACTGCCCCAGGAATCCGAGCGCGGGCCGCGTATGAACAATCCTGATACGGAAGCGAATCGACTCTACGCCTTCCTGTACAAACTGGCACTAAAGACCCGGTCCATGCTCATGGGTACTGCCACACCGGTCCAACTGCACCCCATAGAAGCCTGGGACCTCCTGTGGCTCCTGTCCCAAGGCAATGATCATGTCCTGGGCTATGCCGGTTCATACTGGCGCCAGCCGGAAAAGGCACTGCCTCTCATCCTCAGTGAAGAATATCCGCCCGAAGATCCGGACTCCCTGTGGAGTTGGCTGCGCAACCCCTTTCCCCCTGAATGGGAGGATCCGGTCTTTGCAAAGCTGCGCAAGACCTTGGGCATCCGAGCCGATCAAGCACTAGCCAATAAAACCTGGATAGATCTGAGCCCGGTCCAGCAGGT
>JAVEXH010000172.1:0-6274 GCA_034004175.1 Spirochaetia bacterium | reverse complement strand
GGCCTTTATCTGTTTGTCCGCATCCTCATCCATTTTGCGGTCCACAAGGAATCCCAGCTTGTTCTTGTAGGCTTGAATATTGGCGATGGTGGAATTGAAGGTGATATCCGCCATGGGATAGATACCGGTCTCACGGCGCTCTTCAGTCAGGTAGGCAAAACGGTTGCTGATAGCCTTGTTCGGTGTCTTGTTGGAAACGGGCTTGCCATCCATCAGGATCTCTCCGGAGGTCAGTGTCCGTACACCGAAGAGGGCTTCGATGAGTTCGGTGCGACCCGCGCCTACCAGTCCGGCAATGCCGAGTATCTCTCCCCTGCGAAGATCAAAGCTGAGCTCATGTACCACCGGTGGATACTTGGTGCTCAGGTTGCGCACAGACATGTGTACTTCACCGGGGGCATTGGTCTTGGGAGGGAAACGGTCTTCAAGATCCCTGCCAACCATCATGTTCACCACTTTTTCCATGGTGAGGTTTCCTATGGTCTCGGTTCCCACATATTTGCCGTCGCGGAGAACGGTGACATAGTCGGAAATCCTGAATATTTCGTCCATTTTATGGGAAATATAGATAACTCCGACACCTTGCTGCCTCAGAACCCCTATGATATTGAACAACATGGTTACTTCGTTGTCGGTCAGGGATGAGGTAGGTTCGTCCAGGACTATGATCTTGGCATCATAAGAAATTGCCTTTGCGATTTCTACCATCTGCCGCTGGGAAACCGACAGTTTATGCAGCGGTATATCAGGATCGAGATGTATGTCTATGCGCTTGAACAACTCGAGGGTGTCCCTGCGCATCTTCTTCTCATCTATGAACAAGCCCTTTGTGGGGTATCTACCCAACCAGATGTTGTCACTGATAGTGCGTTGGGTAACCTGGTTGAGTTCCTGGTGGACCATGGAAACTCCATGTTCCAGGGCATGCTTGGGATCGGTGAAATTGAAGGCCTTGCCTTCCAGGAAAAACTCGCCGGCATCCTGGCGGTATATACCGAACAGGCATTTCATGAGGGTGGATTTACCCGCACCGTTCTCGCCCATCAGGGAATGGACAGAACCGGCTTTTACCTCAAGATGCACATCCTTGAGTACCTGAACGCCTGAAAAGGATTTGCAGATGCCGTTCATGCTCAGCAGATAGTCTTCCACAGGGCGTACCCTCTCTTTGATATGAAGTGTCGCGGAAGGACAGAGGCCCTCCCGCGACAAGAATAACTATACACCATTCTGGAAATCAGTTTTGTAATTATTATCAATGATCGTCTGGATTACTTCCTGAATTCCTGGTAATTCTTGGGGGTCACAGGCAGGTAAGGAACGCGGACAGCCTTGGTGCCATCGCTACTGACGGTCCAGGCAGTGCCTTCGGTTACATTCTTGCCCATGGCGGCGTTGATGGCCAGATCGAGAGTGGCGCGGCTCTGGTTGACGCCGTCGTTGAGAACGGTACCGTTCATTTCGCCATCAGCAATGTGGGTCAGGGCCTGGTCAAGGGCGTCTACACCGTACAGGGGAAGCTTTACGCCAGCGGACTTGAGGGCATTGATGGCGCCGAAGGCCATACCGTCGTTGTTGCAGATGACCAGTTCAATATCCTTGCCGAAGCTGGAAGTGAGCCAGGTAGCCATCTTGTCGTTGCCATGCTGGGTTGACCAGTTGGGATCGGCCTCGAGAGCCAGCTGCTGCACCTTGATGCCTGCGTCGACAAAGGCCTTCACGGATTCCTTGGTGCGGGCTTCGGCATCGGGATGTCCGGGCTCGCCCTTGAGCATTACGTACTGAACTACGCCATCGCCATTCTTGTCCCAGGAGGGATTGGCTTTCCAGTCATTGACCATCATCTGGCCCTGGATGATGCCGGATTCGGCTGAGTTGGTTCCCACATACCAGACCTTGTCATATGAAGCCATGGCACCGGCTTCGGTGGGCTCCTTGTTGAACAGGATCAGAGGGATGTTTGCAGCCTTGGCCTTGTTGATGATGGCCTGGGCAGAGGCGGGATCAACGAGGTTGATGGCCAGAACGCTGACCTTCTTGGTGATGAACACATCAACCTGGTCATTCAGCTTGGCCTGCTGGCCTTCTGAGTCAACAATCTCGATCTTGGCGCCCTTGCCTGCGGCGTAGCGCTCGAGCTCGGGCTTCATGACACCATTCATGAAGTTATCGGCAAAGCTGTAGATGTTGGCGCCGATTACGATCTGGCCGCTGTCCTGCTGACCTGCGGCGAAAACATTGACCACTGACAGGGCCAACAGAAGAACGAGAGCGATCATTCCGGTCTTTTTCATTCAAAACTCCTTGTGCGGATTTCGGAGCGACATCCTGAAGGCTGAACTTTCAGGGCAGCTTCCGTGTTGTACCTACGTTACTCCGCTTGTTGAAGTGCCACAATGTAAAATCCTGCGGAAAATTTGCAATTTTCCGCACTGGAATGTCAATCCCGGGAAACAAAGGGCCGGTAATCTATCCAGATGTACTTGCCACCTTCCAATGGAGAGGACAGGGACGAGAACCCCTGCCCTGTCACCAAGGCTTCTGCCAGCTCTACCATGGCCTTAGCCATGCTCAGGGAATCATTTTTTACTGTGCCATACAGGTAGCCCTCACGAATGGACTCTTCGGCTTCCCGCAAACCGTCTATGCCAACCACAGGAATCCAGTTGTCATCTTCCCGGTCCAGGCGACCGTTTCCATTGGTATCCTTGAACATATCCGCCTGGCGCATCCTGCTGATGGCACCGAGTGCCATCGCGTCATTGTTGGAGACTACAAGTTCTACCTGGGTATGGAAACTTCCAAGGAGACGCCCCATCTTTTCGTAGGCTTCATCACGGTTCCAGTTTGCAACTTCAAGGGCAAGTATTTGTACAGGCAAACCCAGGGACTCGAAACTGCGCAGGACCTCCCTGGTACGGATCTCCGCATCCTGATGTCCCTGCTCGCCTTTCAGCACGATTGTCTGGATGATCCCATCCTTGTTGCGGTCGTAAAGATTCAATGCATCGGGATTGCCACCGAACAGATCCATCACCAGGCTTGCCTGCATCTGTCCGGACTGTTCTGCCTTGGCACCTACATAGTAGGTCTGCTCCCAGATGGCTAGATCGTTGGCAAGAGGTTCCCGGTTGAAGAATATGACTGGCACGTTTTCAGCCTGAAGCCGCCGTATTATGGCATAGGCTCCGAGGCGGTCAACAGGATTTATCATCAGCAGGTCTGGCTTGGTGTCCAGCAGGCTGCCTATCTGTTCATTCTGTATCAGTTGTGAATTGCCCGCATCCAGCTTGGTTATAACCAATGAAGTACCGGCCTCATCCATGATCTGCCTGGCAAACTCCATGATGTATGGATCACTTTCGTTGTACAACAGGAGGCCGACCGAAGCCTGCCTTGGGGCACAGGCCGAAACAACAAGGCTCAGGAACAGCAGGAACAAGCCGGGAACCTGTCGGCCGGGAATCAGTGTTTTCATATCTCAGGTTTCTCCGCTTATGTCTTTTGGGATAAAGAGCGATACAGTGGTGCTCTCGTCGGGTTCGCTGGATATAAGCACTTCGGCGCTTTCCCCGTAATACAACTTGAGACGCTGGTATACATTGCGTATGCCGACGCTCGGACGCTCCTGGCCACCTTTCATGGTATCGTACATCTTGCGGATGGTATCTTCACTGATGCCGTAGCCGGTATTGCGAACCCTGAAAACCAGGAAGTTCCCTTCCATCCGGCCACTGATATCAATGTGTCCATCGGCATCACCCACCCCGTGGTAGATGGCATTCTCCACCAGTGGCTGAAGGATGAGTTTCATGACTTTGAGCGTCTTCATCTCGTCCTGGATGTCCATGGAATAGGTGAACTTGTCTACATACCGGATGCTCTGGATCGTCAGGTAATTCTGGGCATGGGATATTTCATCAGCGACAGTGATGAAGGTCTCACCTTTGGAGATGCTTATCCTGAAAAAGCGTGCCAGGGATACCACGGTTGTTATGACATCCTTGTGGCGCCGGTGTTCGGCCAGCCAGACTATCGAATCCAGAGTGTTGTACAGAAAATGCGGATTTATCTGGTTCTGTAAGGCCCGGAACTCTGTCTTGCGCTTTTCTTTCTGCTGGGCTACCAGTCTGGCCATGAGTTCCTGCACCTTCAGGACCATGCTGTTGAAAGATTGGGCAAGGAGGGCTATCTCCTTCTGTCCGGATAATTCGATCGGGTGGGAGAAGTCTCCATCTTCGATCTTGAGCATCGCTGTCTTGAGCTGGTTTATGGGTCTGGATATACGCATAGATATGACAGCGGCGACCATGGCGCTGACCGCTATGGATATCAGGAAGATGATGAACAAAATGCCACCGAGGCGGTTCATGGCATCATTGATCTTGTTTACATTGCTCACGGTGACTATACGCCATCTGGTCTGAGCCAGAGTGTTTACATTTACATACATATCGAGGCGGTCGATGACTGCCCTTCTGCTGCCGATGTACATGCCAACAGCTACGGCATGGCTTGATTCCGTCATTGTCCAGGGTCTGGTTTCCGATGAATACAGGAGTTTCCCGAACTCATCAAGGATGAGCAAATGGCCCGATTCACCCAGGTTTGTCTTCCGGGCAAGGTCGATGATGGCATCGTTGCTCAGTTCGATGAGCAGTACGCCGATGGTGGCTACGCCATTGCGGCTGTACTCAATGGCTTTTGAAACCGCGATGACAATTTCATCCTTGTTCTCTGCAAGGCTGGCCTCCTGCCCGGCATGAAAATGGAAAATCTCCTTCATTTCGATGGCAGGCATGAACCAGGGCAACCTGGTAACTGCCTGCCCGCTCATATAATCCATATCCGGACCCAGAAGACGCTGGCCGGCGGTATCAAACAGGAAAATGGATACCATATCCCTTTTGATCTCGGCGTTGGCCCGGTACAACTCGTCAAGCGCAGCAGTATCCCGACCAAGATCCAGATTTATGGATGCGAACTGGATGTAGTTGGCTGTTTCTATGACACTGTTGATGTAACTTTCGAAATTCATGACAATCTGTTTGTTTATCTCCCGTGATTGGGATTCAACCAGATTATCCAGTGTGTCCGAGAACACGACCAGGAATACCAGTGTAGTGATCAACAAGACCACAAACACAATTCCCATGGTTGCGATGAAGATATTGAACCCAATGGATATCGATGATTCAGGCGTTTTCTTCACGGTATTTCTTCGGTGAACTGCCGGTATGTTTCTTGAAACTGTGACTGAAATAATACACATCGTTGTAGCCACACTGCAGGGCTACCTCAACAATACGATCACCGGTGGAGGTCAGCAGCTTTCTGGCTTTCTCCATGCGGATCCCTGTAAGATATTTCACAAAGCTGCTGTCCAGGTTCTTCTTGAAGAGTTGTCCAAGATAGGATGGACTTATACCAAGCTGGTCACACAGCTTGTCCATGGTCAGGTCAGGATCTGCGTAATTCTTGTGGATGGTGTTTGTGGCCAGATCCAGCAAGCGCTTGGCATTGTTGGCTTTGGAGACAACACTGCGTTCCCGTATCCTGCTGGCTACGCCGGAAACCCAGTCGAAGAGCTGCTCTATACTCCTTAGTTTTAGCATGAGGTCAAGAATGTCCGCGCCGGCCAATTCGTTTATGTCCACACCGATTGACGCGGCATAATTTGCCAGCATGCCAACCAGGTTTATCACATACAGGTTCAGGTTGCCTGCATCACCGGCATCCCTGGATGCATCTTTCTTGAGTGTAGCTATGTATCGTTCAATCTCGGCATCGTTGCCGTAGCGCAAAGCATGTTCAAGGCCTTTTGCATCACTATCATTGAAATATACCAGGCGTGCTTCACGGTCAACCATCTGGTCGAAGTACGAAATGTAGCTGCTGCTGCCAAAGCGGCTGTATGCAAGAGCCTTGCCCGCCTCCTCGTAGGCATGCCCGAGTTGCCTGAAATCCCTGTGCATCGAACTGACCCCGATATCGATGCGCACTGACAGGAAATGGTCGGTTGTCCTGACCATCCGGTTGAAAACCACATCCAGTTGCCTGGAAAAATCCTGCCCTTTTTCCTTGATGACGAAAACTATACCCTCGTTGAACATGAAGTGGTGGTATTCATATCCTTCCACATCCAGCAGGGTTCCGAGTCTGGAGCGCACCGAGAATTTGAGCTTTTCGAACTCGATGATGCCCCAGCTAGCCTGCTTCCGCTCCACCAGGGCAAAGGCCACCAGATAGTTGGCATCATCCAGTGAAACCCCGT
>JAVEXH010000171.1:0-6299 GCA_034004175.1 Spirochaetia bacterium | reverse complement strand
CCCATGGTCATGGGCAGCCGGGCCACCTTCCAGCGTGGTGGCTTCGGCGGACTGGATGGACGGGCCCTGGCTGCTGGAGATAGACTGGTCCTGGGCCAGTCGTCCGACAGCGCCATTACCGACAGGATTGTTCCCCAAGCCTTGATACCTGCTTCTTCTTCCAGCATTATTGTGCGGGCCATCCCGTCGCATGAGGCTGACCGGTTCACCATCGCAAGCCTGGAACGCTTCTTTTCGGCCAGTTATGCTGTTTCGCAGAAGAGCGACCGTATGGGCTGCCGCCTCGAGGGACCGGTAATAGAACACAGCGCCGGGGCTGACATCATCTCATCGGGGGTTCAGACCGGCACCGTACAGGTTCCCGGCGACGGTCAGCCCATAGTCCTCATGGCAGACCGGCAGACCACCGGCGGTTATACCCGCATAGCCCAGGTGATCCGTGCCGACCTGCCCCTGCTTGGCCAGGCCCGTCCGGGAGATACAGTGCGTTTCATGCGGTGTACCACGGCGGAAGCGGCAAGAGCTCTGGCAGATAGGATTGCCAGTCTACAGAACCTGATAGCTGATACAGGTATCATGGAGGCACCCGGGTCGGTCAGCAAGGCCAATCCGCCAACTGATGGCAGAGGTCCATCCAGAACACCATCAACCAGAGCAACCCGCGTTTTCAACGTACACGTAAACGGTACCTGCTACGAGGTTATTGTAGAAGAAACATCCTGAAGATAAAAAATCTCCCTGCGTCTCTGTTTTTTTGTCGTGATCCATCAGAATACAGTATAATTCTCCTTCTCCAGCAAGCTGGATTCCCGGCCGCCAAGCCTCCTCCATGCTGTGGAGCAATCAACCAGAGGAGCCGCCGATGCTCGACTTTGAAAAACATCTATACCGACTCATGCTGGTGACCATTGTACTATTCGCTGCAACCGGTCTTCTGCGTGACGGTTTGACGCAGACCATGCAGGGTTTCCTGCTCCTGCAGCAACACCCTTCCCGGCTGATCAATGATTTCACCGTCGTCGGTGGCATTGGGGGAGCCCTGCTCAATGCGGCAGTAATGGGACTCCTGTCCCTTGGCATCATCAGGTACAACCGTGTTCGTCTTGCCGGCCCGACCATGGCTGCGGTGTTCACCATCATGGGTTTCAGCCTCTTTGGCAAGACTGTGCTGAATGTGATTCCCATCATGATCGGTGTAATGCTGGCCGGCAAACTGGTAGGCAAACCTTTCAGGAATTACATCATCATTGCCCTGTTCGGAACCGCCCTGGGGCCCCTGGTTACCTTCATGGTTTTCGAAGCAGGCTTCACCGGAGTCCCTGCCGCTCTCATGGGAACAGCCGCCGGCATAGCTGCTGGAATGGCACTACCGGCCCTTGCCATGGCCATGCTCAGGCTGCATGAAGGTTTCAATCTGTACAACATCGGCCTGACCAGCGGTTTTTTCGGCCTTTTTGCCGCGGCGGTTCTGGCTGCGGCAAAACAGGACGTAAGCATCAAGATCATCTGGAACGATACGCCATCCCTGGAGCTCATGCTCCTGATTCCGGTAATTGCCCTGCTTTTCGTAGTCTGGGGTGTAGCAATGGATGGACGGAACCTTGGCAAGAATCTTCTGGCCATCATGAAGCTTTCCGGTCGTCTGCCGTCTGATTTCATGGACAACGTGTCCCCCGGATCAGCCCTGGTAAACACCGGACTGCTCGGCCTGGCTGGCAGTGCTTATCTTTTCATCATCGGGGCTGACTTCAACGGCCCCACCATCGGTGGCCTGCTGACAATCATGGGGTTTGCATCCTTCGGAAAGCATCCCAGGAACTGCTGGCCCGTAGCGTCAGGTGTGATAATCGCGACTCTGGTCTTCGGCAAGTCACTGACCGACCCTGGCCCGGTACTTGCCCTGCTCTTTGGTACGACCCTTGCACCCCTGGCCGGCGAGTTCGGGCCCTGGATAGGCATGGCAGCCGGCTTTGTACACCTGGTCATGGTCGAGCGGACGGCCGCCTGGCATGGCGGCCTGGACCTGTACAACAACGGTTTCGCTGGCGGTCTCACGGCAACCTTCTTCGTGGCCGTCATCGAATGGCGCAGGTCAAACAAGCAGGACTGACGCTCACTCCCTGGTCGACCCAGCGACAACCCTTGTACCCCAGGTCATGGCCGGCATCAGCATGGTCTCGCAGTATTTCATGCCAACGGCCACGAGATCCCATTCATCCCCCGAAATTGCCCAGTCCAGGAATACCGACCTCATCGACCGGTTGAAGAGGAGGGCCAATTCATCAGCAGGCAGGTCCGTCCTGAACTCCCCGCTGGCCTGGCCCTCTATCACTATTTCCTTGACCAGGCTGTGCAGGTAACGATCTGGGTTGATAAGTATCTTGTCGGCATGGGGATCCATGATGTTTGTGGAATACAGGATCTTCAGCATGGCAATGCCGACATCGTCCCGAACCTGCCTGAGCTGAGCCCTGGTGAAGGCAATGATACGGGACCGTGCATCGGGATAGCGCTTCAGTTTGTCATGATACTTCCGGTAGTACTCATCTATGTTTCTGAACTCTTCTATTATGATATCGCTCTTGGTCCGGAAATACGTATAGAAGCTACCTTTGGCGGTTCCTGCCCGCTGGGTTATCTCTTCAACCGTAACGGCATCCAGCCCCTTTTCGCGGAAGAGGGCAATGGCGTTCTCGAAGAGGACACGCCTGGTCTGCTGGGCTTGTTGTTTCCTCTTGGTCAGATTTTCCACCGGTTCGTTCAACTTCTTACCCCCGAAATACTGGAGCATGACAACTGGCTGCCATCCATTGCCTCTATTGGCCAGTTGACAGAAACCATAACTAATCATACAGTTTAGTTGACCACAGTCAATGACTTAATACACTTAAACAGGGGGGCCCCATGGCAAAAGCAGCCATTTTAGGCGCGTACAATACGCAGTTCGGATCCTTCGTGAAACGTGACAAGGAGACTGGCGTCGTCACGGACACCAAATCCCTGTACGATCTCATGACCGAGGCCATCAGGGGTGCCGTGGAAGATGCCAAGGTGGACCCCGCTGAAATAGACGCCATCTGGGTAGGTTCCTTTGCCCCCGGCCTGCTTACCAACCAGGACCACCTGGGTCCGTATGCGCTGGAGGCTTATCCTGAAGCCTTCCGCTTCAAGCCGACCCAGCGGGCAGAAGGAGCCTGCGCCAGTTCTTCCATGGCCATACTGAACGCCATCTACGGGCTGGAGAGCGGCAGGTTCAAGACTGTGCTGGTTGTAGGGGTGGAGAAGATGAACCTCCTGAAGACAGCAGGCATCACCCACGCCCTGGCAGGTGCCTCGTTCTGGCCCACCGAAGGCGGCCAGGGCATGACCTTCCCCGGTCTGTTCGCGGAATATGCCAAAGGCTACCGCGACCATTACCGCATCGACGAAGAGAAATTCCGCCGCATGCTGGCCAGTGCGGGGGCCCTCATGTACCGCAATGGTGTGGAAAATCCCCTTGCCCACTTCGGCAAGGGAGGACCCTCGGACAGGGCACAGCTTTTCAGTGCCGACGCCATCATCGGCCTGCCAGACGAGAAGAATCCCATGATAGCCGAACCCCTGCGACTGCACGACTGTTCCCTGGTAACCGACGGTGCAGCTGCCCTGGTCCTGACAACAACGGAACTGGCCAAAGCCAGAAAAGATACCGTGGTGGAGTTTGCCGGCCTTGGCCACACAACCGAGCGTCTGGCCATAAAAGACCGCCGGAACATGCACGAGCTCATTGCAGCCAAGAAGGCGACAGCCCAGGCCTTTGCAGAAGCGGGAATAAAAACCTCGGACCTGAATGCTGTGGAAGTGCACGACTGCTTCACCATCAACCAGCTTCTGTGCACCGAAGCCCTGGGACTCTCAGCCGACGGCCAGGCTGGCCAGGACTATATGGATGGCCGCTTTACCGCTGCTGACAACTGCCCGGTAAACCTCTCGGGAGGCCTCAAAGCCAAGGGACATCCGGTGGGAGCCACCGGCGCGTCGATGCATGTACTCCTGTACAAGCAGATGACCGGCCAGCCCATAGGACTGGCTCGCACCTCGGGAATCCCCGAGGTAACGGCCACCCTGAATGTGGGCGGCTCGGCAGCCACCAATGCTGTCAGTGTGCTGCGAAGGGTACGTTGATCAACTGATGGATTTGCCCCTGCGGCAGTGACGCTTCACCAGCGGCACTGCCCAGGAGTCGCCATGCTGGAGTGGCCGGGCTGGAGTGGCTATGCCAGGGTGGACCTCCTGATAGACTTACCTGGCTTCAGCTGAGTATTCCGCAGTCATCCTGTGGGTCTCTCCCGGCTCCAGGACTACGCAGTTCTCCAGGGCATTGGCTGTTTCCACACAGACCATGCGACGCCAGCCATCTTTGCCGAAATCCCCCATCTTGTTGGCCTTTTCTGTCCAGGGAGTCCAGACCACGGTGGACCGGGAGCCGGTTTTCCGTATGACAATGCGGCGTTTCAGCTGATCGTCCACTATGGTGCAGACAGCTTCGGTATCCACAAAGACACGATCGGTTTCACCGCTGAAGCGTATTGAACCTTCCTGGGTTCTACGGCAGTGTTCGCCGACCTTGTCCAGGTAGCCGGTATTGTCCAGTCCTGTTATCTGCACCTGCTCTATATCGCCGATCTGGAAATAGGTGTGGAGAGCCTCGCCCAGCTCCACTTGGGTAGGTCCGTTGTTGGTGGTGGCCAGGCTCAGTTCGAGGTTCCGGCCGACGGTGACGCTTAGTTCCACTGAGGTATCATGGGGCCACTGCGCACGGGTCAGGTCATTGGCTATCAAAGACAGGGTGATTCCGGTCGCACCACTTGGCATCTTTGCAGTGCTCACCACTTCCCACATGACTGTCCGGGCAAAGCCATGACCAGGATATCCCGGTTCTGTAGCATGGGGTCCGAACCAGGGCCAGCAAACTGGTACCCCGCCACGGATGGATTTCCCCGGACCAAAGCTTGCATACTCCGAGACCCAGATCAGCGGTACAGGCTGATCTGCAGGCTGAAAGCTGACAAGGTGAGCGCCCTGAAGGCATAAGCGGGCGGTTCCCAGTCCGTTATCGATATCTGCGAAAACCAGCCCCCCTGGGCCCTCCACAAAGGCCAGCTCATGATTGATACCAAAACGGAGATTCAATTCATGCGATGTCATTTCAACGCTCCCGACAGGTCAGTTTAGGAAGAAGTGCAAAGACCAGGCTATGCAAACCTTCCATTCACCATACCATTGGATGTCTTCCCGGAGAAGATGTAATAGACTACCAGAATCAACATGACCTGTAGAATCAGCCCCACCTTTTTGGGCATCGCGAGCAACGCAGGTCCTCGCGCAAAAAATGTTTTGTGTATATAGTAAACGGTATCGTAACCGGGCATTCCCGGAGACTGTCTGAACCAGCGGAATCGCGTTAAATGTTGCGGGGGAAGCGATGAAGACCAAAGAATACATCATGCATCTGCTTGCGGAAATTTCAAATTACGTTCTGGAAAGCCATCCTTCCAGAATGGTCATCTCCCTGCATCAGGAGGCCGACGGCCTGCACCTCTGCGTGATAGACAACCACGAACGGCCCGATGAAGAACTGAAGAGCATGTCCAAGGCCCTGAACACCACCTTCAGGCCGGAAATGTCCGAATATTACGGCTCGATGGCAGGCAACGACCTGGTAGGCTCGGCCCGCCTCAACCTGATTGGCTGGCAGGTGAAGCATGGCGATGTCACCCGCACAGACAAAGGAACCAAGATAGACCTGTGGCTTGGCAATGAACGTTTCGATTCCGCCAGATTCAACATGCCGGACAAGAAAAAATAAGGCCGTCCTGCTGCCCTGGCCTTCCTCTGTTTCGTTACCGCCTGAAATTCAAACACCTCCAGACTATCGACCCCTCCATATACATGGATTTCAAATCCTTGTCTCACGCTATTTTTACCTTGCCATGACAATGCTCAATCCATAGACCCGCTGCTGCGCCGGGTCGGATCGGAGCGCCATGAACTACCTGATTCTGGCTGCAGGCAGAGGTTCCCGCATGGGCAATCTCTCGTCCTATCTGCAAAAGTGCATGTATCCCATCATGGGCAAACCCTTCCTGGAGTGGACCATCGGCAGCATTGTGGCAAGCCGGTGTTTCAATGTGGAAGCAGATAGGCTTGTGCTTGTTGTTGGGCATCTGCAGGACCAGATCAAGGCATATTTCGGAAACCTCTGGTGTGGCATACCAATTACCTACGCAGAACAATCCGAGGCCTTAGGCACTGCCCAT
>JAVEXH010000170.1:0-6308 GCA_034004175.1 Spirochaetia bacterium | reverse complement strand
AACAGGCAAAGCGTACATCTGCCATGCAGGAGACAAGTTCATACACCTCTACAAGCAGGCTACGCGATCGATCATCAAGCAGGAACTGCCCAACGCTCCCACCGCTGGAACCTTCTCCAATGACATGGTGGAAACAACCGCCCCCTTCAAACAGGTGGTCCTGCAACTGGATCCAGGGGATGTGATGCTCCTGTACACTGACGGCTTCGAGGAATCAAGCAGGAAGCGCCGGGACAAGTCGTACACGATCCTGAAGGAAAACAAGATCATGAAGGACAGGGAAGGCAAGGAAACCATCCATGTCGAGGAATTGGTTGAACAGCTTGAAGAACACCGTATCAAGGAACTGGTGGAGGCCATCAAGAGCCGGGGGCAGTACACCCTGCGCAAGCAGGATGATCCTCTGGGCGATGACATGACCTACGATTTCGATTTCTCGTCCTTCTCAGGTAGCCCCGAAGAGCTGGTTATGGGTCTTGCAGCAGTGGAAAAAGTATTCCGCATGATGCCCGATCCGAGGGCCAGTGAAGAAGATACCATCATAGTGGACGCCAAGATAGACGCCATCCTGGAACGCTGCTTCAAGCAGTACAAGCAGTTCTGCGGCATCAAGAAACCGCACCCGGATCCGAACCGCAAGGAATACCTGTACTACGGCCGCATGCGCGAGGATGAACAGTTCGACGATCTGACGATGATGATCATCCAGCGCAACTCATGACAACAGGCGTGAGCGGGCCATGACGTAATCGATGGAATCCTTGGCCAGGGTGTACCGGATCCAGGGCAAACCGTCCACCTGCCCGTGGTACAGGGCTTCCCTTTCCAGGTAGGGCCTGGCTTTGCCGGCCAGGGTCCAGTACACCAGGGAAATAGTGTCACGATCCATCTCGATGGCGGTGAACCCGCCACGGCCGGTGGCACATCCGGAATTGAAGATACAGGGCACCAGCAACTCTTCCCGTTCGTACAGGCTGCGTGAAACCTTCTGCTTCCGTTCTTTCCGGCTAAGCCGCTTGAATTCCTCGGAGTAGATTCCTACCGAGACACTATCCCTGGCTTATCCTGTTCCGAGGCATCGGCATAGCGCCTGAGCAGTGACTCGATGTTCCAGCGCAGGCTGTCATACTTGGAAAACGACTCGAACAAGGGCCTGTGGGTGTGCCCCACTATGCTTATGATGCCAAGATCCTTGGATACCCGATACATCCTCCGTTCTGCCTTGAATCGTTTGCGGCTGGTCATGGGCACATCGGTATTGTGTATCTTGAGCGGGTCTGCTACATACCTGACCAGGAAATCAGACAGGTGGTTGTACTTCATGAACAGCCGAGATGACTGGTGACCATGATAGGCGATGAAGGTACCATCTCCCCGGTCCAGACAGAGGGCATTCTCCAGAGGGAACTCGTAATCATCGTGGAGCAGAAGTCCAAGATCATGATTCCCCACGATCTTCACCAGACCGGGGCCTTCTTCAAAGGCATGGAGAAGGGCATACAATTCATCATACGAAGCCCGGATCTTTGCAGCTTTGAACTTGTACAGATCCTCTATGTCGCCATTGAGCACCAGACGCCAGTCATTTTCCAGGTAATACGATGAAAGAGCACCACCCACCAGATCGGCGTTGTGCCGGAAGTCATCACTTTTGCCACCATCTCCGAGATGAAAATCGCTCATGAAGACAATCCGGGTATCCGGCCCCATGGTCTCTCGACGGGAGCCATCTATGAGGGTCTGCATGGTGGTCATGAATTCCTGCATTTTCATCGGTGGCCTCCGGTCACCGCTGACTATGAGGCCGTAATGTTAAAAATTGATACGATTGTCGTCAGAAATCCATTCAGTCCCTTGCAACCCCCGATGTCCACCCTGCACTGACCCTTGCGAAAGCCCGTCCGGCAGGGCATAGTTGGATTCATGGGAGACATCCTGGTAGCCACCAGCGGGTATTCATATGACGACTGGCGGGGAGCGCTCTATCCCGATGAACTGCCAAAAGAAGAATTCCTCAGGTATTACGCCCTCTTCTTTCCCTTCGTGGAACTGAATTTCTCGTACTACTCCATGCCTACGCCAAAAAACCTGGCAGCCATGGTGTCCCGCACACCTGAAGGCTTCCTGTTCAGCATCAAGGCCCACCAGAGCCTCACCCACAAGCCTGGTCCTGGATGGCGGGATGATGCAGCCCTCTTCCTGCGGGCGGCCACTAGCCTGGCCGACGCCGGCCGCCTGTCTGCGGTGCTGGTACAGCTGCCCTACAGCTTCCACCATACGCCGGACAACCGGGCCTATCTGGCAGCCATGCTGGATGCATTGTGGCCCCTGCCGAGGGTCGTGGAGTTCCGCAACGATGAATGGGCAGGGCAGCGGGTATACGATGAACTGGAGAAGCGTGGCGTGGGCTGTGTGATGGTGGACAGGCCTGATCTGCCCGGGCTCCCGCCCATGGAACAGAGGGTTACCGGCAGTCTGGGTTACGTCCGCTTCCACGGCCGCAACAGCGGGCAGTGGTGGTCAGGTGACAGTGTATCCCGGTATGACTACCTGTACTCGGAGGATGAACTCCGTTCCTGGGTGCCCAGACTGAAGGGTATGGCAAAGGCGGCCACTGTGCTGGTGGCCTTCAACAACCACGCCAGTGGCAAGGCAGTGAGCAATGCCAGGGAACTCAGCGCTATGCTGTTTCCTGGTTGAGGCCGCCGCGGATTGTGCTCTCCGGAGACCTGCCGTCCGTGAAGTCTCCAGGCTCTAGTTTGATGTAGCCTTCGGCATCCATGGTCATCACCAGGGCATCCTTCCACTCATCCAGATTCCGTTTCAGGTGCTCTACACAGAGGCTTACGGATTCAGTATTGGTGCGGGAGTCGATCATGATCTCTACATAACCCTGGGAATACGATACCACCGAGAGCCAGCCCTTGCTCAGGACCACGTCGCAGACATTCGCACAACCCGGTACCAGATCCTGATGCTGCCGTATCCACTCGTCGTGGAAGGAAGGTACAATTATCTGGTAGCCCCCCGGCAGGAGCCAGACAGCACCCCGGATCCAGGCCCAGGGAGCAGTCATTCCAGAGAAATCCGGAATATCATGAGTCACTGATTCAGTCATCCTGATAACCTGTATCGGGGTTCCCCGTACCCTGATTCCCTGCGCTTTGATTACCTGAATCCTGCATTCCTGCAATCTGAGTACCCAGGCCAGTCCTGCTGAAAAAATCGGCAAAGTGCGGAGGCAGGCTGGCCTTGACCACCACCAGTCTGCCGTCAGGCATAGTCAGGCTCAGCATCCATGCGTACAGCATCAGCCGCTTCAGCCCGAGTTCCTTGGCCAGCACCTTGTTCAGCCTGAAGTCGCCATGCTTGTCATCACCCAGTATGGGATAACCGGCTCCGGCGAGGTGCTGGCGTATCTGGTGCATCCGGCCGGTATCCAGTTCCACCTCAAGGAGGCTGAACCTGTCCCCGGCCTCCAGGGTCCGGTATCTGGTCCTGGCAGTTGCCATCACACCCTTGGCCCTTACTGGATCGGTCAGGGTACCAGCGGCCGGTTCCGGTCGCCCGGCCACCACCGTACGGTAGGTCTTGCTGGCCTGTTCCAGCCGTGAAGACAGGTCCGAGGCTGCCTGGTGCGATCTGGCCAGGGCCAGGCAGCCTGCGGTCTCCTTGTCCAGGCGGTGCACAAGATACGGCCTGAAGCTGTAATCACGCTCCACGGCATCCAGCACACAGATCCTGACACCCTCTCCGGGTTGGACAGCCAGACCGGCCGGCTTGTCAATGATGAGGATTTCGTCGTCGCTGTACAGGAGGGGAACCATGGCGCCAAAGCATACGCATCTGTCCCCTTGAGCACAAGACCTGTTTCAACAGTCCCGTTTCCGGGGACTTCTTTTCAGAAGCCTGTTTCCAGAGGGTTCCGTCCAGGCGCTGATACGCCAAAGGCAGAATTTGCCTGAATCTTGTCAGTGCACTAGAATTCCGGTATGGAAGCTATCCAGGATGTAACATGGATAAAGCACCTCCATGCGTCCACGCCGGTGGAACGCTTCTCCCACGGCAGATTCAAGGCAGTTGCAGTGGCCATACCATCTACTGCAGCGCACCATAATGAACAATACCGGTACCGCATGTTTTTCTTCGAGTCCTCCGGATCCAGTCCGTTCATGGCGGTAAACCTGGAATCGGATCTGCTGGATGGCTGGCGACTGACAGTGCAAACCGGTTCGACCAGACGCATCGTGAACCGTTTCGATGTCGCTCCAGCCTATGAGACATTCAGGTCCCTGGCACTTCCGCTGGTGGATACCGAAACACTATACTCAAAGCCATGCAGGCGAAAAACCAGGTCACAACCAAAACCTTGAACCGTTTCTTCCGGATAGTGTTGCTGGGAGCCATGCTGTGTGCCTCCGTTGGCATGACCAGTGCGGAGGAGTTCAATTCCAGCAAGGGCTTCTTCATCGATCTGCCCGAAGGTTTTGTATTCATGGAGGGTGATGGCTCATCACGGTTCTCCTTCACCCTGGGAGCCATGTCGGTTGATCTGCTGGTAAGCGAACCCGGACGCCACAGCAGCGCCAGAGCAGCGGCGGAAGACACGGCAAAACGCCTAGGCAGCCGCATGACGCCGGCAAGCTTCAGTTATGCAGGGCTGGATGCAGCAGTTTCCGAGTTCTCCTTCGGTTCAGGCCAGACGTCACGGCGGGGTATGGCCTTCTTCCTTGATGGGCAAGCTGGCAAGGCATCCAGCCAATCCAGCAGCCAATCCACCAGTCAGTCCGGCACAATGGCAGAAACGGCCTACGATCTGACCCTCCTGGCCCACGCCCCTGCAGCCGATTGGCAGCGCGACCGTGAACTGCTGCTTTCGTGCATCGATGGCTTTTCAGCCTCTGCAGCCGGACGATCCGCTCCCGGGCCTCTTGGTACCCTTGCCAGATCCAGGCTCAAACCATCAGACAGGCAGGCCAGGACCATCCAGTTCGGGGATGATGAGCTGTCCGTAAGCTGGAATCCCAAGGAAGCCGCGCTTGCCCAGGAACTGGTAGAACGGGAATACCGGGTGCTTGAAATGACGGCGGCGACTCCGGCTGCGGTGGAAGCCGGCATGCAGCGCTTCTACCGGATGGTATGGCGGGATTCCTTGCCGTCCCTGGACCAGCTGGGCTTGAGTCTGTCCCGGGCCTGGGAATCCGGTACCACGATCAAACCGGCTGATGGCAAAAGCACCGGCCCCAGGTTCGGCCCTCCTGCCGATCCGAGAAGTTATGCCCAGGCCCTCCTGAAGTGGAGCCAGGGGTTCACCTACGAACGTGACCCCGAGGGCTCGGATGTGGTCAATCCCCTCAGCGCTGCCTTTGAACAGCGAGGTGACTGCGACTCCAGGATCCTGGTCCTCAACATACTGCTGCGCCGTGAAAACATCGAAAGCATCCTCATGATATCCCTGAAGCACGAACACGCTTTGCTGGCAGTGGATGCACCGGGGATCGGCGCCCGTTATCCCTACGGCGGCAGGCAATGGCTGGTGGGCGAGACCACTGCTCCTGTCGATATTGGCAGGATAGATGCCAGGCAGGCCAATCCGGCCGACTGGTTTGCCCTCGACTTTCCCTTCTGAAACCCTTGGCCTGACGATTGGAAGCGCCTTACGAGCAATGCCGGTCTTGTTCAAGACCGCCAACGTTGACACCAAGTGGCACCAGTGTCTATACTTTTTCTTCTGCGGTGGAATGAATCCGCCGGACGGAGGAAATTGTGGAACCTATAAGCGCCCGTTACCGGGATACCATAATAAAAGCGATCAAGCATTCCCGCGGGCAGCAGGCCATAACAACGGACAACGTCTACCAGCCCGGCAATACCGCCATTGTACCCTTCATAGAAGCCATCATCGATGAAAACCTGGAACCGGACAGCACGATCCGGTCCATGGCCAACCTCGTCAAGCTTGCGGAACTTTCGGCCAGCGGAAAGGCCTGCCTGCTGCTGCTGGAGCACTACAGCAACTTCGATCTACCGGTATTCATCCACCTCCTGCGGAAGGCTGGACCGGAAGGCATCAGGATTGCAGACTCCATAGTAGCCATAGCCGGCATCAAGCTGAGTGCCACAGACCCGATAGTGACCACCTTTGCCGAAGCTTACTCACGGCTTGTCATCTATCCCAGTCGATCGGTGGATGCACTGAAAAAGGGAATGAAGGACCCCAAGGCACTCGCTGAAGAGATGTTCAGGAGCAATGCCATCAACAGGGCCACCATGAAGGCCCTTGGAGAACTGAAGACCAAGATCGGAAG
>JAVEXH010000169.1:0-6316 GCA_034004175.1 Spirochaetia bacterium | reverse complement strand
TGGCCATGGATGAAGAGGCCTTGTGGCATCGTCTCAATGAGAAGAACGCTAAAATTCCAGAGCATTTTTCCAACCAGCGCACAGAGGGAAGTGAAGGACTTTCTTATAAGGATTGGGTCAGTGCTACAGCCAGGCCAGAAGAATGTGGTGAGGATTTGTACGCAGGCATCTGGGATGAGGTGAACGAGCACCTTGGCACTGAGGCCCGAGGCTTTCCTGAGTTGGTCGAGCAGCTTGGCATAATGCGTTTCGGAAGGCGACCTAAAGTTGCTGACGTATTTTGCGGTAGCGGGCAGATTCCCTTCGAGGCGGCTCGCCTAGGCTGCGATACCTACGCCAGCGACCTCAATCCCATCGCCTGCATGCTTACCTGGGGTGCATTCAACATTGTGGGTGCTTCGGCAGCCAGGCGAAAAGAAATAGAGCAGGTCCAGTCTGAACTGGCCCGAAAGGTACAAGCCGAGATTGATGCCCTGGAAATCGAGCAAGATGGAAAGGGCTGGCGGGCAAAAGTCTATTTATACTGTCTTGAGGCTCGATGCCCGCAGTCTGGCTGGCTGGTTCCTCTGCTCCCCAGCTTAGTGATCAGCAAAGGATATAAAGTAGTTGCACGACTTGAACCGGATCCGGATAACAAACGGTACAAGATTGAGATCCTTGAAGGGGTCAGTGATGAGCAGTTAAAAAATGCTGAATCAGGAACTATTCGTGATGGCGAGATGATACATGCCCCTGATGGTGTCACCTTCTACCGAACCAAGATCAGCACTCTGAGAGGTGATTACACTGAAAATGGCCAAACCAGAAATCGCCTGCGGATGTGGGAAAAGCATGATTTCATCCCTAGACCAAATGATCTTTTTCAGGAACGACTCTATTGTGTTCAATGGATGCGCCCTAAGAAAAATTCCAACAGGGATGAGTATCAGTTCCGTGCGATTACTGCGTCAGACCTTACTCGGGAACAGAATGTAATCAACTTTGTCAGTACTCACTTGGCCGAGTGGCAAGAAAAAGGCTGGATACCTGATATGGTGATTGAACCGGGTGATAAAACTGATGAACCGATAAGAACACGTGGCTGGACTTATTGGCATCATTTATTCAATCCGAGACAATTGTTAATTACATCTTTACTAAGACAAAATATCACAGCTGTTCAAAGCCATTCATTTGCATCACTTCTGAATTACAATTCCAAGCTCTGTCGGTGGGATTCCAACCCCGGTCCTGGTCGGGTGGGCAAAGCCCAAGGCGTTTTTGATAATCAGGCATTGAATACCTTGTACAACTATGCAGTACGAGGAAGTGCCTGGAATATGGATTTTTTTCTACCAAGTAATAAAATATTTCCATTGAATGTTGAGACAATGGTAAAATCCCACCCCGCGGAGCAAATAGAAGATCCAACCGACTTCTTCATCACCGACCCCCCTTACGGTGATGCTGTTAAATACGAGGAAATTACCGAGTTCTTCATTGCCTGGCTGCGCAAGAACCCTCCCAAAGAGTTTGCAGACTGGACCTGGGACAGTCGCCGGGTGCTGGCCATCAAAGGTGAAGATGACGACTTCCGCAAGGCAATGGTAGACGCCTATGGTGCCATGACAGCCTGCATGAGCGACAATGGCCTGCAGGTGATCATGTTCACCCACCAGTCTGGCAGCATCTGGGCCGACATGGCCAATATAGTCTGGGCATCGGGCCTGCAGGTTACGGCTGCCTGGTATGTGGTTACCGAATCCGATAGTGCCTTACGGGGTGGCAACAACGTAAAAGGAACGGTTCTTCTGGTACTCCGCAAACGCCAAGGAGAGCACAAGACCAACAGGGGTGATCTGGGCTGGGAGCTTAAAGAAGAGACCGAAGCCCAGGTTCACACCCTGACCGGCCTCAATCAGGATGCCAAGGGTCTGTATCGCGATCAGAACCTGTTCTCGGATGCAGACCTTCAGATGGCTGGCTACGCCGCAGCCTTGCGCGTGCTTACCCGCTACACCTGGATAGACGGCAAGGACATGAGGATAGAGGCTACCAGGCCTAAAGTAAAAGGTACCAAAACCATGGTTGAGGAACTTATCGACTTTGCCGTGGAAACTGCCAATGGCGTCCTGGTTCCCTTGGGTATAGAACAGAGTCTCTGGGACAAGCTTACACCTGGCGAGCGCTTTTATCTCAAGATGCTGGATATGGAAGCCCAAGGCTACAAAACCCTGGACAACTACCAGAACTTTGCCAAAGCCTTCAAAGTACCGGATTACCGACTCTATATGCAGGATGACCGGGCCAACCACGCAGCGCTGAAAAGCAGTGCCGATTTCGGCCGCGTAGAAATGACTGGAACCTCCGAACTGGCAGGCACACGCTTGCGCGGGTTGCTGTATGCACTTATGGAACTGGGCAAAGATACTGAAAGTGATCTTGTTCTTGAGCAGCTCGGCATGAATGTGAACAACTACTTCAATGTACGCCCGGAACTGGTAGACCTGTCCGACTATCTGTCGCATAAGCTGGAAGGTCTGCGGCCCGAAGAAGCATCCCAAGCCCGGGTGCTGCGGGATCTCCTGCGGCACCAGAAACTGGGAGCCTGGGAAAGCTGATGGCAGAGATCAACCGTTTTTCGTCGCGCAGGCAGCGCCTGGACAAGAGCTTCCTGGCAGACCGCCTGAGAGGGGCCAAGTCCTACCGTAGAATTGCCGGGTACTTCCGATCTTCCATTTTTGAACTGGTGGAGGAGGAGATACGCGAAATCCCTGACGTGCGGATCCTCTGCAACAGCGAACTGGATATCAACGATATCAGCATCGCCAAGGCGGCACGGGAAGCGGCGCTCAAGGAGAAGTGGAATCAGGTACCTATAGAGGTAGAAGGTCTGCTGCATAAAGACCGGTACCGTGTCCTGTTCGAACTGCTGACAAAAGGTAGCATCCAGATCCGGGTGGTACCCAAGGAGATGGTCTTTGTGCATGGCAAGGCCGGTGTAATTGAAACTGCCGATGGCCATAAAGTAGCATTCTTAGGTTCCATCAACGAGAGCAAGTCCGCATTCGCAGGCAATTATGAAATTCTCTGGGAAGATCTTTCACCGGAAGGGGTCATCTGGGTTGAGGAAGAGTTTGATGCGCTCTGGAAGAACAGCTTCCCGTTGCCCGACGCGATTGTAGAGGAAATCGGGCGTGTAGCCAACCGTACCGAAATCACTTTCGATGAAGTGAGCGATGTCGAATTACCGGCCACTGCTTTGGTCGAATCGCCGCTCTATCGGGGCGGAGAACAACTCCAACCCTGGCAACGATCCTTTGTCACCCTGTTCCAGCAGCATCGTGAGATGTATGGCAAGGTGCGTCTGCTATTGGCTGACGAGGTCGGCTTGGGCAAGACCCTTTCATTGGCAACGGCGGCTATGGTGGCCAATCTAATGGATGACGGGCCGGTTCTCATCCTTTGTCCAGCAACCCTGGTCTGGCAATGGCAGGTTGAGCTCAAGGATAGGCTGGGAATCCCTGGTTGTGTCTGGGTTTCAAATAAAAAAGAGTGGGTCGATCCAGAAGGCAGAGCGATTCCGGGCAAGGGACCGGAAGATATAGCTTCATGTCCATTTCAGGTTGCTATCGTTTCCACAGGGTTGATTTTCCAATCCGCCAGAGCCAGAGAACCGGAAATACTCTTGCAGAAGCGCGGCGGTTATGGGGTTGTTGTTCTGGATGAAGCCCACAAGGCACGCAAACGTGGTGGCCTTGGACAGCGGGAAAGTGAGCCGAACAATCTGCTCAAGTTCATGCTTGAAATCGGCAAGAAGACCAGACATATCCTGCTTGGCACGGCTACACCTATACAGACCAGTGTTGAGGAACTCTGGGATCTCCTGGAAATACTCACCGTCAAGGCGGATTTTGTGCTGGGCCGTTCCATTCCTTCTTATTGGCATCAAACCGACAAGGTGCTGCCCTTCCTCAAAGCAGAGGCAATACCAGAAAGTCCCAGTGTTGCCTGGGATCTGTTGCGTAACCCCCTCCCTCCACGACAAGAAGGCTGTGAATCGGCAGCCACCATCCGCCTGATGCTGGGCCTTGAAGATAAGACTTTCTTTGTAGAACATGCATATCATCAACTGGATGCAGGCGTTCAGATGCAGGTAGATGCTGCTATGGAGTATGGTTTCTTCAAAGAGCACAATCCCATGCTCCGCCACGTTGTGCTGCGGAAGCGGACCAGGCTGGAAGAGCTTGGTTTGCTTGAACGCGTGCGGGTAGATATTCACCCGGATCCGGCACTCGGACCTCAAGCATATCCAGGAATCGCATTATCTGGATCAGGGCTCATGACCAATGCTCCATTCAACAACGCTTATCAGGCTGCCGAAGCCTTTACTCGACAGTTGGCAGCCAAAGTAAAAGGTGCAGGTTTCATGAAGTCACTGATGCTTCAGCGAATCTGCTCAAGCTTTGCCTCAGGCCTTTCAACAGCCCGTAAAATGATTAAACGAGCTACTCTTGGAAATACAGAAGAAGAAGAATTGGGCTTTTCGGATATCTACGAGAATATCGGTTCCGAAGAAATAGTCCAACTTCAGATAATCATAGACGAACTATCCAGGCCGGAAGCGGTCGATCCAAAACTGCATGCAGTTAAATACTTTTTGTTGAAGCATCAAACCGATAAAAAAACCTGGCTGGAACACGGCTGCATTGTTTTTTCCCAGTACTACGATACTGCTTTGTGGGTTGCAAAGGAATTGGCCAAAATCCTGCCTGACGAGCCGGTAGGTGTATACGCAGGAGCGGATAAAAGCGGTATATACAGGAATGATGAGTTCTCGTCAGTGGATCGAAATCTTCTGAAACTGGCAGTAAAAGATCGATCAATCCGCTTGATGGTAGCCACCGATGCGGCCTGCGAAGGTTTGAACCTGCAAACACTCGGAACCTTGATCAACGTTGATCTACCCTGGAATCCCAGCCGACTAGAGCAGCGCCTGGGCAGAATCAAACGTTTTGGCCAGGCACGGCAATCTGTTGACATGCTCAACCTTGTCTACAGCGAAACCCAGGATGAGAAAGTATACTCCGTCATTTCACAACGATTGAAGGACAAGTTTGATCTATTCGGCAGCTTGCCGGATACCATCGACGATGACTGGATTGACGATGAAGAAATCCTTGATGCAAAACTTGACCAGTACATCCATCTACGGGACGCAGCAAAAAATGCCTTCGAGATTCGCTATGAGAAAGACGTGAACCCGGACTCAAACCGCTGGGAGACCTGCTCCCGGGTACTAAGCCGCAAGGATATTGAAGAGAGAATGTCAAAATCCTGGTAGTAGGTAGTTGTTGTCGTTCGATGCTTCCGGATTCCTCCGGGCCAGGGATCGTAACGGAAATACCCCGGAAGGTTCCGGCGAGGCGCCAGGCGGGGTCCGGAGGAACCCGCTTCCTGCCTGGCGTGGCCGACCGGAGATTGCAGTGGAGAGCCCAGCCCCGGGCGCAGCAGCGCCCGGGGAGGCCCCCCGGATTGGTCCTTGGAACCGAAAGCTTGGCTCCTAGATAGCCGGTGCATGTGCCAGCAGGTAATCCTCGGCTTCCTTGGACCACAGACCGCCGTTTGCAGCCGCCATTTTTGCCAGTTCGGCGTAGAAGGGGTCTGTCTTGCCGCGCTCGGCAAAGTCGGCAATGGCTACCAGCGGCAGTTTCTTGTGGGTGTAGATGAGCTTCTTGCCCCCGGGAATCTTGTCCAGCTCTATGGTGGTGGATGGTACGGAATCGAGGCCGCCGACATGGGTGACCATGGTTACCGGGTTCAGCCGCCCGTCGGCCATCATGGCCAGGGATTCCTTGATGTCGTCGGTGTTGCCGCCCGAGGTGCCAACCAGGTGGTGGGATTCGTAGTGAACATCGTAGAAGTTGAGCAGGGCCGAGAAGGAGGTATCCGTGGGGCCGGCAAAGAAGTTCAGGCAGCCGTCGGTGCCCAGGAGCCTGTCTGCCAGCTCCACCAGGGGCTTCACCGGGGCAAAGACGAACACGTCGTCAAAGAGCTTGCCGCCATTCAGTTCTTTGAGCTTGGCTACAGGGTCGGCAATGTCCCTGGTATTGATGTAGAACAGCTCCACGCCGTTGCGCTTGGCTTCTGCCACGGTATAGATCGACGCGGCGCGGTCCAGCCTGGCCTGGTCTATGTCGGTGACCACTACCCTGGCCGGTTTGCGGTCGGCGTGCATGGCGTAATCTATGGCGCCCATGCCCATGGGGCCCACCGAGGCCAGGAGGGCCAGGGAGCCGCCCTGCTTTATGCCCATCTCGTGGACGTAGGAGCCGCC
>JAVEXH010000168.1:0-6345 GCA_034004175.1 Spirochaetia bacterium | reverse complement strand
CTGTCCGCAGGCGGAGCCTCGATGCAGACCATGAGCCCTGTGAAGTCGGGTGAGTTCATAAAGCTCGAGTTTGATGTCGGCAACGGCAACCGCATGGCCTACGCCTCTGTGGTGCGCACCAACCGCCTGCGCAACGGCGCATCCATGCACCTGAAATTCGTCAAGATCTCGAGGAAAACAGTGAACGAAATCCTGGCTTTTGTATACGGTTACGATTGAGTGCTTCGCCGTATTGATTGTTTCCGAGTCAACCCGCTCGCTTGACCGCTGAGTGAGCGGCGACTACAATCCAGACATGAAAGTTGTTGACATAGCCAATATCCAGCGCAAAGAAAACCTGCTGTACTACCGCAGGGAGTACAGCGGTGAAGCTACCATCGAATTGCTGGCCGAAACCCTCGTTGCTCCCATAGAATTCGTGCTCGAGCAGCGCCCGATAGGCGGGTATTCCGTCCATGTAAGCCTTGTCGACGCCATAGACTACCCTCTGGTACCCCTGGTATCAGAACTGAAGGCCTTCATCGCCGACCTTGACCTGAAAGGTGTCCTCCCCTGATAACCCTTCGCTCGGTGCGCACCGAGGATACCGAAGCCATTGCAGAACGCGTGGCACGGGCTGCAGCGCCTGGAACCATAATAGCCTTCAGGGGTGGCCTGGGTGCGGGTAAAACCGTTTTTGCCCGGGGTCTGGCCAGGGGCTTGGGCATACAGGAGGCTATCACCAGTCCTACGTATACCATAGTAAATGAATACGACGGCTTGATGCCCTTCTTCCATATCGACGCCTACCGGTTGCGGTCCGCCGAAGAATTCGAACTGCTGGACTCGGCCCGTTATCTCTATGGCGATGGATTGTGTGCCATAGAATGGAGTGAGCGTATCGAAGATGCCCTGCCCGATGATGTGGTGAGCATCGCCATCGTTCCGGAAGAAGACGGTTCCCGGACCATCTCCATCAGCGGCGAATCCATTGAAAGGGTTTTTGCATGAATGTCCTTGGCGTGGACTGCTCCGGCGACATACTTTCTGTTGGAGTCGGAAGAGCACTGGATGGCCAGGGTTCCAGCCCGGCAACGCCCAAGCATCCCTACCGGGAAGAACGGGGCCACAAACCTGCTCCTGGCCCCGGTTTTGTCGGTGTTTCTGTGGACGCTGGTTTCAGGCATGCCGAACGCCTGATGGGAGCTGTGGATTTCTGTCTTTCCGAAGCAGGACTGGTAAAAGCCGACGTGGACCTTTTCGCCTGCGCAGGCGGCCCGGGATCCTTCACCGGGCTCAGGATAGCCATGGCCAGCATCAAGGGAATGGCTTATGGCCTTGGCAAACCTTTTGTGTCTGTACCCAGCCTGGATGCCATGGCCGCGGATTGGGCAGGCACCTCGCCGGTAATAGTGCCGATCATGGATGCCAAACGATCGCATTTCTACTTCGGTGTGTATGAGTCGGGAAGACTTGTTTCCGGACCCCATGACGATACTCTTGAACGTATGCTGGCTCTGGCTTCCGGTTATCCCGAAGTGCTCTTTGTCGGGCCCGATGCCGAGATGCTCGATCCTGCCATACAGGACAGGACAGGTTTCCGCAGGGCCGAATGGTCACGTCGTGCACCGATTGCCGCACTGCTGACCCTGGCTGTCAGAACCTATGACAGGCAGGGGCCGGCTCCAGCCGATGAAAGCCCCAATTATCTGCGGGCCAGCGATGCGGAGGAAGCCTCAGCGAGGAAACCATCATGAAACCAGCAGTAATGAAACCAGTTAAAACCATACCGGCTGTAGTTGCCTCTCCTGAAATCGATGCCGCTGAGCTTGAACCCCTGGAAGAAGAAACAGGAGCAGCAAGTAATCCATCTACCAGGAACCTGGTCAAGAAGGCATCTGGAATGGCGTCCAGATCACCGCTGCTGGGCAATGTACACATCCGGAGCATCATCAGTTCCTACCAGGCATCTCCTGAACCCGCAGGTATCCTGGATGCTGATCTGTCTTTCATATACAGGAACCAGGCCCTGAAACGCCTGTTCAAGGATTTCGAGTACCCGTCATACACATCATTCATACGGGTTTTCGGACCGGTCATGGACAGAACCGCTCTGCAGGCGCTGTATCGTGATACCAAGGATGCCGGCCGGGGCTTCGGATGGAAGGGCACCATCCGCCACCGTACGCACTCTGCAGGCAGCATGATAACCAAAGTGCATCTGATGCCTTTCTGGGTGGAAGCGGCCGGCAAGGAAGCTCCTTCGGCATGGGTGGTATTCTTCGACGACATAACAGAAGAGAAGCAGGAGTTCCTGCGGGGCATGTTCTCCAGCCTGCTGCAGGCCTCGAAACTGAAAGACAATGACACCGGGCGGCACATAGAACGGGTCAACCTGTACTCTGAGTGCCTGGCCAAGGCCATGTACGGCGACAACCGCTGGCCCGAGATAGACTTTGACTTTGTGGAACACATAGGATTCCTGGCAGCCATGCACGATGTAGGCAAGATAGGCACTCCTGACGATATCCTGAACAAGCAAGGCTCCCTGAATGAATTCGAGTGGGGCATCATGAAGGAGCATACGATCAACGGGGCCTTCATATTGTCCAGCTATCCTGACCCTATGGCAAAACAGATAGCCCAGTCCCACCATGAACGCTACGACGGTTCAGGGTATCCGTACAACCTGGTCGGCGACATGATTCCCCTGCCCGCCAGGATTGTGGCGATAGCCGATGTGTACGATGCACTGAGGATGAAGAGAAGCTACAAGGAACCCTTTGACCACGGGCGGGCTGCCCTGCTCATAGAGGCTGACAGCGGCAAGCATTTTGATCCGGTGATTGTGCTGGTATTCAGGAAAATATCGAAAGATTTCAACAAGATATACGAAGCCAACAAGGACTGAAGACCGGAATCAGGACCTGGATTCCTTGCCCTGCTCCCACTTGAGCAGAAAATGCTCATGGGCCTCTATGACACCTTTCATGTGCAGTTCCTGGACCTCTCCCCTGCCGACCCAATCGGAACCATCGCTGAAATACAGGTGTTTCAGAACCCCCTTCACGTCTTCGGGTGTAAAGTCCGGATCTTCGGCATGACGGCGTTCAAGGCTGCGGTAAGCTTCTGTATATGCACTCTCATACGCCATTTCGCGCCAATCTGTGGATGACATTGTATTCCTCCCGGTAATTTCCACGTCGGCTCAAGGGGATCCGCTGTCCGCGCAGCCTGATTCACTGAGCGGCACGCTGTGCCAGGGTCGACGCTTGAAGGCAGTCCGAAAAAAAGGCCGTCCCGCAGGGGACGGCCTTTCGTGTCACTATAGCGGCGGAGGGGATTGAACCCACGACACAACGGATATGAGCCGTTTGCTCTACCGACTGAGCTACGCCGCCATGTTCGACGCGATGACTTTATACCGGAAAAGAGCGCGATGTGTCAACCGAAGGCTTGTGGGTTGCGTCCCGCTATGAGAGACAAGCCATCCAGCACCAGTTCGGGTACAAAAAGCTCATGCCCAAGGCTGGTCATAAGCCCATGGCCTTCTTCATCACCGCAGCCGATCACCGCAGGTGAACAGGCCATTTCCGCTGACATCAGGTCGATCAGGCGCTGTATGAGTCCACCGAAACCCAGCATGACCCCGGACTGCACAGCCTGCACGGTAGTCCGGCCTATCGCATGTTTTGGCAGATCAAGCCTGACCTCGGGTATCTGTGCTGCGCCGGTCTTGATGGCTGCCATGGACAAATCCAGACCGGGGGCTATGGAAACCCCCAGCAGTTCGCCGGCACCATTCAAGGCACTGATGGCTATGACCGTTCCGAAATCCACTACTATAACCGGCCCCTCTTTCAGATTCCGGGCTGCAACAGCAGCACAGACTATGTCGCTGCCTACCTCTGTAGGTACATCGGTGCGGATCTTGATGCCTGTCTTTACCCCTGGAGCGACGAGGGCTGTTTCGATGCCGAAGGCGAGCCTGACAGCACGCACCACCCGGGGTGTCATTGTGGGGACTACACTGGAAAGCCAGGCTGTTTCCACCCGGCCTGTCTGGTCGAGCCCGGCACGGCTTGCTGCTGCTTCAAGAAAGAAAGCATACTCGTCTGCAGTCCTATCGGATCCCAGGCGCGAGCTTGCCAGCCAGTGGCCATCGTGCCGGAACCCGCAGACCAGCATGCCATTGCTGAGGTCCAGCGCAAGAAGCACTCAGTCCTCCTCGGAAGCCAGACGTGATCTGGCACCCAGGCTGGCTACACCCTTCCAGGCACTGACGATGGAACTGGTGAAGACAGCTGCCACGCCGGCTTCTATCAGACCGTTTGAAAGGGCAATGCCTGCAAGGAAGGCAGGTATTGTTCCAAGATCCATGCCAAGCGTACCTGCGATCTCCCTGCTTGCCGTAAGCCCGAGCATGGACAGCACCAGCACCGTATTCACAAAGCCGCCGACCGCTCCTGCAACACCGGCTGCCAGGGGAGTTACCTTGCCCCTGAAAAGACGGAAGACAGCCCAGGCAGCCACACCGATGAAAAGCCGTGGCAGCACTGATACAAGTGGATTGGTGAACAGCGGGTCCAGCGGCCCCATGGGAGCGACAGCCGCCCTTACCAGGCTCGTTACCCCGAAGATCAAGCCAACCACTGTCCCGACTACCGGTCCTTCCAGGACAGCAGCTACCAGTACAGGAATATGCATGATAGTAAGGGATATTCCCCCGAACCATGGCAGGTATCCCAAGGGAGTAACCGCCATCACCACCGATACAGCACCAAGAGCACCTGCAGTCACAATGCGTCTCACCTGTGAACGTTCCATGGATACCTCCTTATGCGCCGGTCAGGCTCTCGCCTGCCATCACTACCACAAAAAATAGTACCGACCCAATGCGGGCCAGCATATCTCCAGGGCCACCCAGATATTCCACATACCGGGTACGACCTTCAGACGAATAACAACGGGCTTCCATAGCTTCAGCCAGGGCTTCCGCCCTCTCCAGCGCGCGCAGGGTAACCGGAATCAACAGGGGGATATAGGCTCTGGCTTTGCGGATCGGCCCTCCCCTCCTCCTGCCGAAATCCGCACCTCTGGCAGCCTGGGCCTTGACCACCGATTCCAGCTCGCTGGTGATGATCGGTATGAACCTGAAGGCAACGGCAATTGTCAGGGCCAGCGCATGGGCAGGGAAGCCGAACCTGGCAAATGGAGAGAACAGGTCTTCGATACCCCGGGCAGTGTCTCCCTCAGTGATTACCGAAGTAAAGAGGCCTACTCCCAACATCATGGCCAGCAGACGCAAGGACATGACAAGGATTGCCGCAAGTTCCCGGGCTGTGATTGATACCGGACCAAAAGCTACAAGTACCATGCTCTGATCTCCTGCCCAGGTAAACAGCAGTTGCATCGTGGCGACTATACCGACCAAAGGCAGGACAGGCAGGAAGCCGCGGAGCAGGAAAACAGGGCTGACCCGAGCCAACAGAGCCATGAGGATGGTGGCACAAGCCACAAAGGCAACGGCGAGGGGTGACCTGATTATGCTCAGAGGAACAAGGACAGCCAGCAGCCACAGATATTTGGTGACCGGGGCCAGACGGTGCACCGGAGAATCCCGCTCGAGGTACTGGCCTATGGACACATTCCTGAAGAATTCAAAATTCTTCATGCAGTTCCTCCCCGGCGGCACGCCCCGTGGCTTGTTCTTCAGCCAGTGCAGAGCTCAGCTCGGCTGAGAGTTCGGCAGCAAAGGGCCGTCGCAAGCCCCAGTCCTTGTCCCAGGATTCGCCGAAAAGAACGGCCGGTTTTCCCCAGGCAAGCAGCCTGCCGCTGCCCATGACTGCCATCAAGTCTGCCCGGGCGGCCTCCTCCATGCTGTGTGTGGCAAAGACCACTGTACGACCCGAGGCTGCAAGGTCCATGATGATGGACATGAGCCCGGCCCGTGAAAGAGGATCGAGGGCTGACCCCGGCTCATCGAACAGGAGAGCCTCTGAATCCATTGCCAGCACGGATGCGAGGGCCAGACGGCGTTTCTGCCCACCCGACAAGGATCTGGTATGTCGATCCCTGAAGATTCCATAGTCGAGGCCAAGCAGGTTCATGGCCTTTGAAACCGTTGCCACCAACGCAGACCCGCGGAAGCCAAGGTTGCGTGGACCGAAGGCAACTTCATCGCCACAGAACTGTTCAAAGATCGCACTTTCAGGGCGCTGGATGGCCAGGGGAGCACGGATCCGTACGAGTCCGGGATCCACGGCAGGATCGGCGGCATCAAGGCCAAAAGAGAGAACCTTGCCGGCAGAAGGCAGGGCCAGAGCATCCAGAAGCTGGAGCACACTTGACTTGCCTGACCCAGTT